>NZ_JBXWQZ010000004.1:0-126407 GCF_059612645.1 Ruegeria sp. YKSF131
AACAGCGGAGGGAGCCTGAGGTGACGATACACAGGCAGGATATTGTCGCAGAAGCGCGCAGCTGGTTGGGGACGCCTTATGTGCATCAGGCCTCGACCAAGGGGGCGGGCACGGATTGTCTGGGCCTGCTGCGCGGCGTCTGGCGCGCCGTGATCGGGCAGGAGCCCGAGGCGGTTCCGGTCTACAGTCTGGACTGGTCCGAACCGCAGGGCGAGGAACGCATGTGGGCGGCGGCGCGGCGGCATCTGGTCGAAAAACCGGCCGCCGATTTCGCGGTCGCAGATGTGCTGCTGTTCCGGATGCGCGATGGCAGCGTGGCCAAACATCTTGGCATCGTCAGCGTCGCAGGCTCTGAGCCGAGGTTCATTCACGCCTATTCCGGTCATGGCGTCGTCGAGAACGCGCTGAGCGGGCCATGGCGTCGCAGGGTTGTTTCCTGTTTCGAATTCCCGTTGGAGGTGCTCTGATGGCTACTATTCTTCTTTCCGCAGCCGGGGCGGCGCTGGGCGGGTCAATCGGTGGCACCGTTGCGGGCCTGTCCACCGCGATCATAGGCCGGGCCATTGGCGCAACGGTCGGGCGGGTCATCGATCAGAGGTTCTTCAGCCAGTCCGTTATGGGCAGTGGCAGCGAAGTCGTCGAAACAGGCCGCATGGACCGGTTCAGGCTGACGGAAACCGGCGAGGGCGCGCCGGTGACCACTGTCTTTGGGCGTATGCGCGTTGGCGGTCAGGTCATCTGGGCGTCGGACTTTCTTGAGACCGAGACCCGGGAAACGCAGGGCGGCGGAGGCGGGGGTAAAGGCAAACCCAAGGCCCCCGAAGTGACCACCGTCAGCTACAGCTATTCGATTTCGCTGGCCATTGCCGTTGGTGCAGGCGAGATTGCCGATGTCGGGCGCATCTGGGCAGACGGGGAAGAACAGGACCGATCCGGGCTGAACATGCGCATCTATCACGGCACGCAGGATCAGTTGCCCGATCCCCTGATCGAAGCAATCGAAGGGGCGGGCACGGTACCAGCCTATCGCGGTACAGCCTATGTGGTGATCGAGGATTTCCAGCTTGCGAGTTTTGGCAACCGGGTGCCGCAGTTCTCGTTCGAGGTGGTGCGCCCCGCGCAGCGCGACATGCCTGATTACCCAAGCTCCTTGCCGCAAATCGTGCGCGGGGTGGCGATGATACCGGGCACGGGCGAGTATGCGCTGGCCCGTTCGCAGGTGAATTATACGCAATCCGGGTCAAGCTGGGCGGCCAATGTGCATTCTGCGTCCGGTGTATCGGATCTTGTGAGCTCGACCCGTGCGCTGGAGACCGAGCTGCCAAATTGCGATGCGGCCTCGTTGGTGGTTTCTTGGTTCGGTGACGATCTGAGATGCGGCACATGCAGGATCCGGCCCAAGGTCGAACAGAGCGACACGGACAGCCGCAACATGCCCTGGATCGTGTCGGATCAGGTCCGAAGCACGGCGGGCCAGGTCGCGCGGCAGGATGGTCGCCCGGTCTATGGCGGAACACCCGCAGACCCGGCGGTGGTCGAAGCGATCCGTCACCTCAACCAGTCGGGTAAGCGGGTCATGTTCTACCCGTTCATCCTGATGGAGCAATTGCAGGGAAACGGGCTGCCGGACCCCTGGTCGGAGGCCGCAAGCCAGCCCCATCTGCCTTGGCGGGGACGGATCACGCTGGATGTGGCACCGGGGCGCGCGGGGTCTGCTGATCAGACCGCTGCGGCGGACGCGCAGGTGGCCGCGTTCTTTGGGACAGCAAGTGCTGCGGATTTTACGATCAACGAAGGCTTTGACGACCCGGTAGGCTCGGGCGGCGGCAGTGGCTCGGGCCCGTTGCTTGGCGGGCGGCCGGATGATCGCGGGCTTGGCGATCTGCAATGGCTAAACGGTGGTGGCACGTTTGGCGGCTTGCTTGGCAATGGTCCCGTTCGGGCCACGAAAATCGTCAAATATTCTGGCCCGCAGGAATGGGGCCTGCGACGGTTCATTCTGCACTATGCCATGTTGTGCAAGGCGGCTGGTGGAGTGTCGTCCTTCTGTATCTCATCCGAGATGCGTGGCCTGACTCAGATCCGGGGGGCCTCGGGGTTTCCTGCCGTTGCGCAACTGAGTGCGCTGGCGGCAGAGGTGCGCCAGATTCTGGGTCCGGACACCAAGATCGGCTATGCGGCGGATTGGAGCGAGTATTTCGGATACCAGCCCGACGGAAGCGGAGACAGGTATTTTCACCTCGACCCGTTATGGGCGGATGACAACACCGATTTCATTGGCATCGACAATTACATGCCGTTGTCTGACTGGCGTGATGGCGAAAGTCACGTAGACGCCGAGGAAGGTGCGCCGTCGGTCTACGACCTTGGGTATCTGCGCAGCAATATCGAGGGGGGCGAGGGGTATGACTGGTATTATGCCTCGCCGGAAGAGGCCGAGGCACAGATCAGAACGCCCATCGAAGATCAGGAGCATGATGAGCCATGGGTCTGGCGGTACAAGGACCTGCGCGGCTGGTGGTCAAATCTGCACCACGAGCGGATCGGTGGCGTTCGTCAACCCAATCCGACCGACTGGGTGCCCGGATCAAAGCCGATCTGGTTTACCGAGTTGGGATGTGCGGCAATCGACAAGGGCACGAACCAGCCGAACAAGTTTCTGGACCTGAAATCGTCTGAGTCGCTGCTGCCTGCATATTCAAACGGTCTGCGCGACGATTTTATTCAGGTCCAGTACCTTGCAGCGACCCTTGGATATTGGAGCGACCCGGACGTCAACCCGGTGTCGCAAGTCTACGGCGGGCCAATGCTGGATTTGGCGAATGCCTATGTCTGGGCGTGGGATACCCGCCCGTTTCCGACCTTTCCCAATCTGCGAAGCCAATGGGATGATGGGGCGAACTATGACCGGGGGCATTGGCTGAACGGCCGGTCCGGCTCGCGGACGCTGGCCTCGGTCGTGACTGAGATATGCCACGCGGCAGGGGTGACGGATATCGATGTTTCCGGGCTTTATGGCGTGGTTCGGGGATATGTCTTCGAAGATGTGACAAATGCGCGGTCGGCTTTGCAGCCGCTGATGATGCGCTATGGGTTCGACGCGATCGAACGGAACGGCATCTTGCGCTTTCAGATGCGCGATGGCTATGGCGCGATTGCCCTGAATCCCGATCATCTGGCGATCAGCGGTGATCTGGATGGCACGGTTGAACACCGGCGTGAAGCCGAGGCCGAGATGACGGGCCGCGTGCGCCTGCGTTTTGTCCAGTCGGATGCGGATCACGATCTGGTTGCGGAAGAGGCGGTTCTGCCCGAGGACAGCACGCATTCGGTCTCGGTCAATGAGATGCCGCTGTCCATGACACGCACCGAAGGTCGGCAAACGGCTGAGCGCTGGTTGAGTGAGGCCCGTGTTTCCCGCGATACGGTGCGGTTTGCCTTGCCGCCATCACTGCTGCATCTGGGCGCAGGTGATTTGGTGCGGTTGTCAGAAACCGAAAACAGCCCCCTTTACCGGATTGACCGTCTGGAATCGGCCGATCTGCAACTGGTCGAAGCGGTCCGGGTTGAACAAGGTGTGTACAAGGCATCGCACCTGCGCGACGACCCGGCGGTTGTCAGGCCCTATGCCGCGCCCGTTCCAGTGTTGCCGGTGTTTCTGGACCTGCCGATGATCACCGGGGCAGAGATCCCGCATGCACCTTATCTTGCGGTGACCGCTGATCCCTGGCCGGGGGCCGCGACGGTTTATTCCTCCTCAACCGATGAGGGGTACAGCCTGAGTGATGTGATCACCGGTGAGGCCATTGTGGGCGTGACCGAAACACCGCTGAGGCGCGCCAGCATCGGCGTCTGGGACGAAGGCCCAGCGGTGAAGGTGCGGCTGTTGGCCGGTCAGCTGGAATCGCGTCCGCGTGGCGCGGTTCTGAACGGTGTCAATCTGGCGGCCATCGGCGACGGAACACCCGGCAACTGGGAGGTTTTCCAGTTCTCGGATGCCACGCTTGACTCCCCCGGCGTTTACGCGTTGTCCGGGCGGTTGAGGGGCCAGTTGGGGTCGGATGCCCTGATGCCGGATGTCTGGCCGGACGGGTCCCTTTTCGTGTTGCTGAACGATCAGGTGCAGCAGATCAACCTGTTGCGCAACGAGCGGGGGCTGGCCAAACACTATCGCATCGGCCCGGCGACCCGTGGTTACGACGATCCGGCTTACCAGCACCTGATCGCCTCATTCGATGGCAATGGTTTGCGCCCGTTTTCCCCGGTTCACCTCCGGGTGCGATCCGACGCAACCGGCGATCACCTGACCTGGGTGCGGCGCACCCGGTTGGATGGGGATGACTGGTCAGGGCTGGAGGTTCCACTGGGCGAGGAAAGCGAATCCTATCTCGTGCGTGCCTTTGCGGGGGGAACCCTTGTTCGTGAAGAGATGACATCCCTTCAGGGCTGGTCCTATTCGGCGGCGATGAAGGCGGCAGATGGTCTGACCGGGTCATATGAGGTCGGGATTGCGCAGGTGTCGGCCATTTACGGCCCCGGTGCGATGGCGCGTTTGGTTGTCGGATAAGCGGCCTGATGCGACCGGTTTTGCATGGTGATGTAAGTGCCGCGGCGCGCGCCTTGTTGGCGGCGCCACCGACCGAGCGGACCCGCTTATGCGCCCGGATGATCCATGAAGCGGAACTGGCCGACAATCACCGCGCGCGCACGGGTCGGCTGCATCCGGTTTACGGCAACGGATCGTTGATGGCGGTTGCGCGCAACAGGGTGCTGGCGGACGAGCCGGGGTTTGACGATTTGCAATATTGTCAGTGTTTTTCGACGGTTTTGCACCATCTTGCCGAGTTTCTGATCACCCGGTCGCGCAGCTGACACATTTGCTGGCGGCCAGATCCAGAGACAATCGTCCATCGGGAATACGGTCGCCACAATCCTCGCAATACCCGTACTCCCCCTCGTCCAGCCGCATAAGCGCGGCCTGAAGGCGGCGGGTTTCAACATTGCGATTCACCTGTTGCGCCTTTGCCATCGCCTGGTTTTGCAGCGCATCCATGCGGCTGAGCCGACCAACCGCCTGCTGATCCAGCTCAACAACGGCCTGAGCCTGTTGGCCTGATGCGGACAATTGATTCAGTTCGGCCAGACGCTCGCGAATTCGTGTTTCAAAATATGCGCGTTCAGACTCATTCATTTTCGTTGTATCGCGGATCACGGGTTTGCGTTTGGCCTTTTTGCCACTAAATGGCATTCTAGGCGCAGCAAAGGATCAAAAGCTATGTTTGAAAAACGCAGCCCTGTGACACCGGTCGATCCGGTCTGGAACCGTATCACATCCGAAGCCCAAGCAGCCGTCGAGACGGAGCCGCTTATGGGCGGGCTTGTACACGCCTGTATTCTGCATCACCGCAGCCTTGAGCGTGCACTGTCCTATCGGATCGCGGCCAAGCTGTGTTCGAACGAAATGTCGATGATGGTTCTGCGTGAGATCGTGGACGAGGCCTATGCAAACGATTCCGGATTGCTGGAAGCCGCCCGCGCCGATCTGATGGCGGTTTATGAGCGTGATCCGGCCTGCCATCGGTTGTTGCAGCCGATCCTGTATTTCAAGGGCTATCAGGCCATGCAGGCCTATCGCGTGGCGCACTGGCTGTGGCGCAAGGGGCGTTTTGATCTGGCCTATTTCTTCCAGATGCGATCGTCGGAGATATTCGGCATCGATATTCACCCGGCCGCGAGGATCGGCAAGGGGATCATGATCGACCACGCCCATTCCATCGTCATCGGTGAAACCGCCGTGGTCGGAGACAACGTGTCGATGCTGCATTCGGTGACGCTGGGCGGAACCGGCAAGGAGGAGGAAGACCGCCATCCCAAAATCGGAGATGGTGTTCTGATCGGGGCCGGGGCAAAGGTTCTGGGTAACATCAAGGTCGGCCATTGCAGCCGTATCGCCGCCGGTTCGGTGGTGTTGCAGGACGTTCCGCCGTGCAAGACCGTTGCCGGTATCCCGGCCAAGATCGTGGGCGAGGCCGGATGCGATCAGCCGTCGATCTCGATGGATCACATGCTGGGCAAAGATCAGTAGGTTGATTTGAAATAACAAAAAAGGCCGCCTCGATATTCGAGGCGGCCTTTTTTTTCGCGAGGTCGGTATGGCTTACGCCAGCATGACCATCGGGTTTTCCAGATTGTCGACAATGGCCTTGAGCAGCTCGGCCCCCAGCGCGCCGTCGATGACCCGGTGATCAACGGACATGGTGACAGACATCACCGTTGCCACGGTCAGCTCGCCATCATCCCCGACAACCGGTTTCTTGACGCCGGTGCCGACGGCCAGAATACCGGCATGGGGAGGGTTCACGATGGCGTCGAAATTGTCGATGCCGAACATGCCCAGGTTCGAGATGGCAAAGGTGCCGCCCTGATATTCATGCGGAGCCAGCTTGCGTTCGCGTGCGCGGGCGGCAAGGTCTTTCATCTCGGTCGAAAGGGCTGACAGGGATTTCATGTCAGCATCTTGCAGGACCGGCGTGAACAACCCGCCTTCGATTGCGACGGCAACAGCCACATCTGACGGTTTCAGTTGCAGCACCCGGTCACCTGCCCAGACGGCATTACAAGCCGGAACCTGCTGCAACGCGTTGGCGACAGCCTTGATGATGAAGTCATTGACGCTTAGCTTGACGCCGCGGCCTTCGAGTTGCTTGTTCAACTGACCACGGAATTTCAGCAGCGCATCAAGCTTGATATCGCGGCGCAGGTAGAAATGCGGAATGGTCTGTTTGGCCTCGCCCAGACGTGCGGCGATGGTTTTGCGCATACCGTCGAGCTTGATTTCCTCGTACGGGCGGCCTTCGTACATCCGCGCGACCATATCCGCCGATGGACCAGACGGAGCTGCTGGGGCAGCTGCGGGCGCGGCGGCGGCGGGAGCAGTGGCAGGAGCTGCTGCCGGAGCGGTGGCAGTTGCGCCTTCAACATCAACCTTGACGATGCGACCATGCGGGCCGGAACCGGCAATCTGCGTCAGGTCGAGACCTTTTTGCGCAGCAATCCGGCGGGCCAGAGGCGAGGCAAAAATCCGACCACCATCAGCCTTGGCCGGAGCGGCCGGGGCAGGGGCGGCCGCCTCGGGTGCCGCTGGCGCGGCAGCCTCGTTGCCCGCGACGGCTGCGGGGGCAGCCGCCGTGGCTGCAGCCGGGGCCGTGCCAATGTCATCGGCGCTTTCGCCATCTTCCAGCAGAACCGCGATGGCGGTGTTGACCTTGACCCCTTCGGTCCCCTCGGGGATCAGGATCTTGCCGATGGTGCCTTCGTCAACGGCCTCGAACTCCATCGTGGCCTTGTCGGTTTCGATCTCGGCCAGCAGGTCACCGGAGGAGACGGTGTCGCCTTCCTTGACCAGCCATTTGGCGAGCGTGCCTTCCTCCATCGTCGGGGACAGGGCGGGCATCAGAATTTCTGTAGGCATCTGTCTGTCGCTCCTTACCGGTAGGTCACTTGTTTGACGGCGGCGATCACCTCATCGGTGGTGATCAGGGCCAGCTTTTCGAGATTGGCGGCATAGGGCATCGGAACGTCCTTGCCGGTGCAGTTGATGACCGGTGCGTCGAGGTAATCAAACGCCTCCTGCATCACGACCGAACTGATGTAGCTGCCGACGGACCCCTGCGGCCAGCCTTCTTCCACTGTCACCAGACGGTTGGTCTTCATCACCGAGTTGATGATGGCGCCAGTGTCCATCGGGCGGATGGTGCGCAGGTCGATCACTTCGGCGCTGATGCCGTCTTCGGCCAGCTTGTCGGCAGCTTCCAGCGCGTATTGCATGCCGATGCCAAAGCTGACGATGGTCACGTCCGAGCCCTCGCGCCAGATGCGGGCCTTGCCCAGCGGAATGGTCAGGTCATCCACCTGCGGCACTTCGAAAGAGCGGCCGTAGAGGATTTCGTTTTCCAGGAACACAACCGGGTTGGGATCGCGGATGGCCGATTTCAGCAGACCTTTGGCATCAGCGGCTGAATAGGGCATGACGACCTTCAGACCGGGGATCTGCATGTACCACGCGGCATAGTCCTGGCTGTGCTGTGCGGCCACGCGGGCCGCGGCCCCGTTGGGCCCCCGGAACACGATGGGGCAACCCATCTGACCACCGGACATATAGAGCGTTTTGGCCGCAGAGTTGATGATCTGGTCAATCGCCTGCATGGCGAAGTTGAAGGTCATGAATTCGACAATCGGTTTCAGACCGCCAAAGGCCGAACCCACCGCGATACCGGCAAACCCGTGTTCGGTGATCGGGGTGTCGATCACGCGTTTGGAGCCAAATTCATCCAGCAGACCTTGCGAGATTTTATAGGCCCCCTGATATTCAGCGACTTCCTCGCCCATCAGATAGACGTTTTCATCGCCGCGCATTTCCTCGGCCATTGCATCACGCAAGGCTTCGCGCACGGTTTCGGATTTCATTTCAGCATCCGCGGGCCAGTCGGGTGACAGGTCCACCGCTGGAGCCGCGGGGGCTGCTGCGGCAGGAGCCGGGGCCGGGGCTGCTGCGGGGGTGGCCTCGGGCGCCGCTGCCGCTGCGGGGGCTGCTGCGGGCAGGGCAGAGGCGTCTTCGCCTTCTTCGACCAGCACCGCGATGGGGGTGTTCACCTTGACCCCTTCGGTGCCCTCGGCGATCAGGATCTTGCCGACGATGCCTTCATCGACGGCTTCGAACTCCATCGTTGCCTTGTCGGTTTCAATCTCGGCCATGATGTCGCCCGAGGATACGGTGTCGCCTTCCTTGACCAGCCATTTGGCCAGCGTGCCCTCTTCCATCGTGGGGGAAAGGGCGGGCATGAGAATTTCGGTTGCCATGTCTTATTCGTCCTCTCAGGCGTAAATGTCAGTCCAGAGCTCTTCGACCGAAGGCTCGGGGCTTTCTTTCGAGAATTCGGCGGCCTGATTGACGATCTCCTTGATTTCCTTGTCGATCGCTTTCAGGTCATCCTCGGTCGCGTGCTTTCCGGTCAGCAGCAACTCGCGCACGTGTTCGATCGGGTCGCTTTGTTCGCGGACCTTCTGAACCTCTTCGCGGGTCCGGTACTTGGCCGGGTCGGACATCGAGTGGCCGCGATAGCGGTAGGTCTTGATTTCCAGGATATAGGGGCCTTTGCCCGCGCGGCAGTGCGCGACAGCCTTTTCGCCTGCTTCTTTGACCGCCAGCACATCCATGCCGTTGACGATCTCGCCCGGAATGCCGAACGCTTCGCCGCGATGGAAGATGTCTTTGGTCGAGGTCGAACGGGACTGAGCGGTGCCCATGGCGTATTGGTTGTTCTCGATCACGAAAATCACCGGCAAGCCCCAGATGGCCGCCATGTTGAAGGTCTCATACACCTGACCCTGGTTCGCGGCACCGTCCCCGAAATAGGTGAAGGTAACGCGGCCGTTTTCCTTGTACTTGTCAGCAAAAGCCAGCCCCGCGCCCAGCGGAACCTGCGCGCCGACGATACCATGCCCGCCGTAGAAATGCTTTTCTTTCGAGAACATGTGCATCGAGCCGCCCTTGCCCTTGGACAGGCCACCGATGCGCCCGGTCAGTTCGGCCATCACGCCGCCCGGATCCATGCCACAGGCCAGCATGTGACCGTGGTCGCGATACGAGGTGATGCGCTTGTCGCCTTCCTCTGCAGCGGCCTCAAGCCCGACAACAACGGCCTCTTGTCCGATATAAAGGTGGCAGAACCCGCCGATCAGGCCCATGCCATAAAGCTGACCGGCCTTTTCCTCGAATCGGCGGATCAGCAGCATCTCGCGGTAGTATGTCTGGAGTTCTTCCGCAGAAACATTTGGTTTCTTTGTGGTTTTTCGCGCAGCCATCGTGGCGATCTCCCCCTTTCGGACAGATAGTTTAGCGTTAAACTATCTCATAAAGCATTTGAGGCTTTCTGGCGAGGGGAAATGTGACGCAGCGTTCGGCACGGCGCATCCTGGCCGAAACGCCGGGCCTGAGTTGCCTTTTCTGAAAAGGGTCGTTGATCAGCGGATCACAATTTCGTCCGACCGGATCATGCCCAGAACCGAGCGCGCCTGCTGATCCAGCAGGTCCAGATCCAGATAGGTGTCGGACAGACGCCGTGTCAGGTTTTCCATCTCGGCGATTTCGACATTCAGTTTTTCCAGACTGCGTGACAGAGCGTCCCGTTCCGCCGCAATTTCGACCCGCCGAAACAGGCCGTAATCCCCCTGAACGGCGGCGAAGGTGAAATACACACCCAGCATGAAAGCCACCGAGAAGAAGAGAACTGCACCCAAACCGGGCCGATGGGAACGGGACACTCTGTTTACCGCCGTATGAAAACTTGCCTCAATAACGGGCTCTTTCCGAGCCTCTGATCGCACTATGTCACAGGCGATTCGGGTTGTGAATCCCCTGATTCGGTTTTTTCATCAGTATTTCGTGTGCGTCCCGGTTAAAGCTCAGCGCCAGGACTGAAGCTGCTGATTTCTTGCAAGCGTCTGCTCTTTCATACAGGTCCAGTAGAACATGGGCGCAGCGCTGCCGCCGCCGGACAGTTCCTTGTCGCAAGTGGCGTCCCGTGTCTTTAGCCACGCACGTTGTTCCGCCAGAAGGGCATCGCCGTTGCCACGCGCATCAGCGACCGGCTTGATCTGTTTCCATAACCGGTTGAGGTTGCGG
This sequence comes from Ruegeria sp. YKSF131, assembly GCF_059612645.1. Lineage (NCBI taxonomy): Bacteria > Pseudomonadati > Pseudomonadota > Alphaproteobacteria > Rhodobacterales > Roseobacteraceae > Ruegeria > Ruegeria sp. YKSF131. Next base: position 10,685 of record NZ_JBXWQZ010000004.1, read on the forward strand.
TCAACGGCTTCCCATTGCTCCTTGGCACAGAAATTTGCGTCAAGCTGTGTCTGGCCACCGCAACTGGATTGTGCTGTTGCAGGCCACGGCATCGCGAGAAGGATGAGCAGGTATAATGACCTCATGACATAATCCCCCGTTCAAATAGGGGATAATACCATGAACCGTGACAAGCGGCCAAATGCGATCAGTGCTGCCTATTGTTCCAGCGCAGCGACACCGGGCAGGGTTTTGCCTTCCATCCATTCAAGGAATGCACCACCTGCGGTCGAGATATAGGTGAAATCCTTGGCCGCACCCGACGCGTTCAGCGCCGCAACCGTGTCACCGCCACCCGCGACCGAAATCAGCTGACCCGAACGGCTGAGGGCTGCGGCTTTCAGGGCCGCGGCATTGGTGGCCGCGTCGAACGGCTCCAGCTCGAACGCGCCCAGCGGGCCGTTCCAGATCAGGGTTTGGCTTTTGTCGAAAATCGTGGTAATCGCTGCGACGCTTTCAGGGCCCGCGTCCAGGATCATGCCATCCGCAGGGCATTGATCGGCGGGCAGAACCTTGTGGGGTGCGTTGGCCTCGAATTTTTCAGCCACCATAACATCACGCGGCAGGACGATCTGGCAGCCCGAGCTTTCGGCCTTGGCCAGAATTTCGGCGGCGGTGTCCTTCATTGCGGTTTCAGCCAGAGATTTGCCAACGCTGATGCCTTGGGCGACAAGGAATGTGTTCGCCATACCACCACCGATCACCAGATAATCGACCTTGTCGATCAGGTTACCCAGCAGTTCCAGCTTGGTCGAGACCTTGGCGCCGCCAACAACCGCCGTTACCGGGCGCTTGGGTGCACCCAGCGCGCTTTCCAGCGCCTGCAACTCGGCCTGCATCAGACGGCCCGCACAGGCCGGCAGCAGACGGGCGATAGCCTCGGTCGAGCTGTGGGCGCGGTGCGCGGCTGAAAACGCATCGTTGCAATAGACATCGCCCAGCTTGGCCATCCCAGCGGCCAGATCGGCGTCATTTTTGGTTTCGGCTGCGTGAAAGCGCGTGTTTTCGAGCAACAGGACCTGGCCGGGTTGCAAGGCACTGGCGGCCAGTTCCGCCTCGGCCCCGACGCAATCGGCAGCAAACAGAACCTTGGCGCCAAAAGCGCTTGCCAATGTCGGGACCAGTTGTTTCAGTGACAGGCTTTCACGCCGTTCGCCACCGGGACGGCCAAAATGAGCCAGAAGGATCGGTTTGCCGCCAGCGGCCAGAATATCGCGTACCGAAGGGACGATCCTTTGGATACGGGTGGCGTCGGTCACAACACCGTCAACCACGGGCACGTTGATATCCACACGCACCAGCACGCGTTTGCCGTTCAGGTCCATATCGTCCAGTGTTTTCCAGCCCATTGTGCGATCCTTGTCATTGGCAACCGATTTAGGCGGTTCTTTTCCTGCATTTTGCCCTCAGGTCAATGCGTCACTTGGCATTCGCACGCGTGCGTCATAGGTATTTGCGCAAGATAAACGACAGGAGGGCCTCATGGCCGAGATCAAAGACCCCGAAAACACAATCATCATCGAGCTGAAAGGCGGCAATGTCGTCATCGAGCTGCTGCCGGATGTAGCGCCTCTGCACAGTGCGCGGATGAAGGAACTGGCCCGTGGCGGTGAATATGACAACGTGGCGTTTCACCGTGTGATCGACGGTTTCATGGCGCAAACCGGCGACGTGCAGCATGGCGATATGGAAGACGGGTTCAACCTGCGCATGGCGGGCACCGGCGGTTCGTCGCTGCCGAATGTTCCGGCAGAGTTTTCCAAGCTGCCCCATGATCGCGGCACGCTGGGTGCGGCGCGCTCTCAGAACCCGGATTCGGCCAACTCGCAGTTCTTCATCAACTTCAAGGACAATCACTTCCTGAATGGTCAGTACACGGTCTATGGCCGGGTTATCGACGGGATGGAGCATGTGGACGCCATCGTACGCGGCGAGCCGCCTGCGAGCCCGGACCGCATGATCAGCGTCAAGGTGGCCGCAGATGCATAAACTGGCTGCGGCTTTTGCCTTGCTGGCAAGCCCGGCGCTGGCCAGCGGTTTGCAGATTGAGGTCGAAGGGGAAGGGGCCAATGGCACAATCTCGATCGACCTGTTCGAAGATGTGGCACCCCAGCATGTGGAACAGATCACCGCGCTGGCTGCTGACGGTCAGTACGATGGCGTCGTGTTTCACCGCGTGATCGATGGCTTCATGGCGCAGACCGGCGACGTGCAATACGGCAACTCGGGCGCGGACGGCTTCGACATGCGTTATGCCGGGCGCGGCGGGTCTGATCGCGCGGACCTGCCGGCCGAGTTCTCGGACGTGAGTTTTGACAGGGGTGTGGTCGGCATGGCCCGGTCCAGCGATCCGGATTCGGCCAACTCGCAGTTCTTCATCATGTTCGCCCCCGGCCCATTTCTGGACGGCCAGTATACCGTGGTTGGTCAGGTGACCGACGGTATGGATGTGGTCGACGCGATCAAGCGGGGCGAAGGTCAGAATGGTGCGATCATCGGTGCACCGGATATGATGAAAAAAGTCACCGTTACCGAATAAGATGATTTAGCCCGGCTCAAGCGCCGGGCTTTTTCTTTGGCCTATTTGTCGATGAAATCACGGATGGCACGGGTATAGTCAACGGGATCCTGAAAAGATGCGAAGTGACTGACATCTTCCAGAACAAGCAATTTGGCTTCGGGGATCGCGTCAGCAATTGCTTGTGAATGCGCCATCAGAATGGCCTCGTCATGTGCGCTTTGAACCACGAGTGTCGGGACGGTGATCGATGACAGCGCCCCGAGCCCACCGGGTTTTTCGGTGCCCCACATGGCGGCAACCCCACCAAGAAATGCCTCGAACCCGTCAGGAGTGGGGGACATGGCCGCATAATCTTGGGCCATCATGCCCACGTAAGTGCCAAACACCTCGTTGGTTTCCACCGAAGGATCGATCCCGTCCAGCGTGACATTGCCTGCATGGGCAAAGTGACTGGCCAGCCGATCCGGGTTGGTGGTCGAGATTGAATACCCGATATTTGCCCCATCGGACCAGCCGACCAGATGCACCTGATCGACCCCCAGATGATCCAGAAGCGCCAGATAATCCTGCGACAACAACGCGTAAGAATAAGGGCTGCCATCGTTTGTGGATCGTCCATGCCCGCGCGTATCCGCCACAATCACCCTGTGGTCCTGCGACAGGTCGGCAACCTGCGCAGCCCAGACATCGGCATGGGCAAGCCCGCCGTGGATCATCAGAACCGGGGTGCCGCCCGCATCGCCATACGTGGCGTAATACATGTCGATGCCGTTGATCTCTGCCGTGCCCGCTTCGGTGGCGGCGGGCATCTGGGGGGCTTGCGGGATGCTCAGCCATTTGTCTTCGGCCCAGCCTGCCGTCGCAGCGCAGCTTAGGAAAAGTGCTATGGAAAATGTCTTCATGGTATCCTCCCGTTGAATTAAAGGCTGTGACCAAGCCAGGTTGGGCGGAAGGATACCGTGTTTTTCAGAAAACGGGATAACTACCTTTCCCGCGCGGATCAGTCATCCGAGGACATTGCTTTCCATATCAAAGCGCCGATTGCGCCGCCAATCAGGGGGGCCACCCAGAACAGCCAGAGCTGAGCCAGAGCCGGGCCGTCGGCAAACAGGGCAACGCCGGTTGAGCGCGCCGGGTTGACGGAGGTATTCGTCACCGGGATTGAGATCAGGTGGATCAGGGTCAGCGCCAGACCGATGGCAATCGGAGCGAACCCGGCGGGTGCCTTTTCAGACGTCGCGCCCAGAATGATCAGAATGAAGAAAGCCGTCATCACGACTTCGATGATCAAAGCCGACATCAACGAATATCCCTGCGGCGAGGCCTCACCATACCCGTTTGACGCGAACCCTCCGACACCTGCGAAATCGGGTGCCCCGCTGACAATCAGGTACAGAACCACTGCGGCAGCGATTGCGCCAACGACCTGTGCGACCCAGTAGGGCAGAAGGTCTTTGGCCGGAAACCGTCCGCCAATCATCAGCCCCAAACTGACGGCCGGGTTGAAATGCCCGCCCGAGATTGGGCCAACTGTGTAAGCCATCGTCAAAACGGTAAGGCCAAAGGCAAAGGAAACACCAAGCCAACCGATGCCCACATCAGCTACGCCTGCCGCCAGAACGGCACTGCCGCAGCCCCCCAGAACCAACCAGAACGTGCCGAAGAACTCGGCAAGTAGTTTCGATGACATAGAAAATCCTCCGCCCAATAATGAGGTTAACCGTAATTCAAGAATTAGCTTATGTTAAATTGTTGCGAACGGGGAATTTTTTTCGAAGCTTCCTCAATCGGGTCAGAACGGACCGCTGTGCCATTGAGCGGGATCAAGATGAAAAAGCTTTGACAGCTGTTCATAGATTGCCGGGTCAGAGGATCTCAGCGCATGTGGTCGTTCAAAGAACACCTCGACCGAAACGGCAAAGAATTCTTCGTGCCCTTCCGCGCCGTAGGGATCGATCACTGTGGGTTTCCCGGTTTCCACGGCGTGAACATGTGTCTTGTAACCGTTCAGAAAGGCGGTTTCCCACTCGCCAAAGCTTTGGTCATTGCTGAGCACGGGAACACCATTGGTTGCGCCCGAGAGGTCATCAAGCTGGTGCGCGAACTCGTGAAAGACGACGTTCCGACCATCGTGATCATTCAGGGCACCGCGCTGGCTATGGGCCCAGGACAGGATCACGGGGCCGCGGTTCCAGCTTTCCCCGCTGCGGATGATTTCCTGTTCGGTGACGACATAGCCACTGTGGCGGCGCTGTTTTGATTTGAAGGCACCGGGGTAAACCAGAATGGTCGTCAGGTTGTCATACCACTGGTCTGTATTCACCACGAGCAGACAGGCTTGCGCGGCAATCGACACCTGCATATCTTCGGTGACGTCCAGCCCGTCGCAGCCGACGAAATCGACCTGATCAAGAAACAGGTTGATCTTTCCTTCCAGCGCCCCGCGCAAGTCTTTGGGCAGCTTCTGGATAATCGGCACCTGAGCGTTCACAATATCGCGCTGGTGCTGGGACAGCGACTTGGCCAGCAAGGTCAGGCGGGTTTGTCGTTTCGACCAGAAGTGAAAGGCCGCAGCGCCAGCGATCAGCGCGACAACCGTCAGAAAAAGCAACATGGATCGACTGTAGCGCGATCAGAAAGGGACGAAAACGGGAATCCCGGATCATCCGGACACTCAAAAGAAATGACGCCACGGGTTTCCCCACGGCGCCCTGACATGAAGTGCAGTCTGCTTACTGTTTGACTTCTGCCGCCGGGTTCGATCCGGCTTTGGCGCTGCGGCCGGGGTTCAGGGGATCGTCCTGACGCTGAACCGAGCCTTCGAAATGCGCGCCGCTTTCAATGGCGATGGTCTTGTGGATGATGTCGCCTTCGACACGGGCGGTCGAGGTCAGGCGAACCTTGAGGCCACGTACGCGGCCAACGATGCGACCGTTGATCACAACGTCATCTGCGGTGACTTCGCCCTTGATCGTTGCCGATTCACCAATGGTCAGCAAATGGGCGCGGATGTCGCCTTCGACAGTGCCTTCCACCTGAATGTCACCGCTGGTCTTGATGTTGCCGGTGATGTGCAGATCCGAGGACAGAACCGAGGCCGGCGGCTTGGGTTTGGGTGCCATTGCAGGTTTCGCGTCAGCCGGAGCAGGAGCCGCTGGGGTCGCCGGAGCGGCAGGTTTGGCCGCCTCAGGTGCTTTGGGTGCGGGCTCGTTGATTTTGCTTTTAGAAAACATTTTTCGCAGCCTTGATGTAAGTCATTGGGTTTACGGGATTTCCGTTCACGCGCACCTCGTAGTGCAGATGCGTGCCGGTGGACCGTCCGGTGTTACCCATATCAGCAATATGATCCCCGCGCGAGACCCTTTGGCCGACCTTTACGTTGATCTTGGTGTTATGAGCATAAAGTGTCTCAATTCCGAACGCGTGCTTGATTTTCACAAGGCGTCCGAAGCCTGATTGCCAACCGGCATGCGTGACCACGCCATCAGCGGTCGCAAAGATATCGGTGCCCGTTGCTGCAGCAAAATCCGTGCCGTTGTGCATCCGGCTACCGCCGGTTTTTGGGTCGCGGCGGCGACCATATCCGCTGGTAAAGCGAAACGCGCTTTTGACCGGGCTGGCAAAGGGGGCCTTTTCCGCTGCAATCCGGTACAGGTTCAGCTGATCCATCTGGCGCAGCAACGTGTTCGCGCGCACTTCTTCGGGCGAAAGCTCGTCTTCTTCGCCGCGTGTGCTAAGGGATAAAGGGGTCAGCGGACCGCCCATACCGCTATATCCGCGCCGGACCTCTTCGATGATGCGATCTGTTGGCATTCCGGCCTCTCGGAACATCTTGTCCAGAGGTTCGACCGAAATGACCATCGCCTCTTCCAGCTGGCGGAAAATCTCGTCGCTGCGTTCCTGCATCAGACGGATTTCCAGTTCCAGATCGTCCCGCTGTTCCAGCGCGTCCAGGGCGTTGGTGGCGATCAGGTCGCGTTCTTTGGCGGTCCGCGCCAAGGCGTCGGTCATAAAGGCCATCTGTACCGGGGCGCTGGCAACCGCGGCATACATATCGGAGCCGCTGGTGTCCTGTTTCAATTGGGCCAGCTCTGAGCGCGCCTCTTCGCGCTGTTTCATCGTGGTGCGCAATGTCGTCTGGATGACTTCGATACCTGTCTCAAGCTCGCGGCGACGGTTTTCCGAGGCCAGCAGTTCCGACTGCATCGCGGAAATCTGGTCCAGCGCGGCATTGAACCGGTCCTGAGCGGCCAGCGCCTCATGCGCACGGGCATCGCGTTCTGCCGACAAAGTGTTCAGGCGTTCCTGATAGATGGCCTGATCGCGCTTTGCCTGTTCCCGGAAATTCCCGGCCCCGATGCTGTCCATCAGCAGTATGGCTGTCGCAACCGCTGTCCACCCGACCATGACGGCAACTCCGGCCACTGCGACGACCTGAGTTTCCGAACTGAGCCGGATAAATTTCGTGTCTGTGTCGGATTTCAGAAAGACCCGGCGTTCCGGGAAATGTCTCTCAAGCAGTGAGTGCAGTTTTATTGCCAGACGTGTTCGCACGCGTCCCACCTTTCATCCCCAAGATCGGAACCGGTCGTGAGTGCCTGCCGTCCCTTGGGCCGATTGCATAAAGCGGCAGCGGCGTTCGGGCAAGTTTGTTGACCAATCAGGTGCAAATGGCGCTGAAATCCCGCAAAGATCGGCGAGATTTTGCCGAAAATAACGCAAAAGTGTCAGTTCGAGAGGTCTCCGGGCGCAGGCAGGTCTTCGGTCAGGGGCCAGTAGAAATCGGGGGGCAACCCGGCCTCGGCCCGTTTTTCTTCGTTGAAGGGGGGCTTGAGAACACCGTGGAAGTACCGCCGGACCAGCGCGTGAAACACATCCTTGGGGTCGGCGTTTTCCCGGCCACACAGGAAGTGGAACCATTTTGAGCCGTAAGCGACGTGGCCGACCTCTTCAGCATAGATCACTTCGAGCGCGGCGATGGCCTGTTCGGCCTTGGCCTTGCGGAATATCTCGATCATGCCGGGCGTCACGTCCAGCCCGCGCGCCTCAAGCACCATGGGTACAACGGCCAGCCGCCCCATCAGATCTTCGGCAGTATCCTCGGCAGCGCGCCACATGCCAGCATGGGCGGGCAGGGCGCCGTAGTGGCTGCCCATCTGTTCCAGACAATCGCAAACCATCTCGAAATGGCGCGATTCCTCTTCGGCGCATTTCACCCAATCATCGTAGAACCCGATGGGCATGGGTACATGGCCAAAACGCGCGATGATGTCCCAGTGCAGATCGACGGCGTTCAGCTCGATATGGGCAACCGCGTGCAGCAGGGCAATGCGCCCGGCTTCGGTACCCGGTTTCCGTTTGGGTACCTCACGCGGGGACAACAGCTCGGGCTTGTCCGGGCGCGCGGGGGATAGGGGCGGTGATGCGGTGCCGATCTCGATCGGCTCACCCTCGGCCGTGCGGGAGGTAAACCACGCGGCGGCATGGGCTTTGGACAGGGCGGTTTTGGCCCGCCCGTCCGCTGTTGTCAGAACCTCTGTCGCCATCTGTGTCAGTGTTTTGGGCACCGGGTTGCTCCGCCTTTGGCATGTCAGCGCGGGTGATAGACCGGATGGCGCGGCAGGTCGAGGGGGGCTTAGAGCGCCTTCACCGCTTCCAGCACCTCATCCACATGGTCGGGCACCTTGACCTTGCGCCAGACCTTGGCAATGCGTCCCTCGCTATCAATGACAAAGGTCGATCGCTCGATCCCCATCGATTTCCGGCCATACATGTTCTTTTCAACCCATACGCCATAGTCCTCGCAGACGGTCGAGCCTTCGTCCGACAAGAGCGGAGTGGTCAGCCCGTGTTTGGCGACAAACTTGTCATGCTTGGCGACGCTGTCCCGCGAAATGCCGAAAACGTGAGCCCCTGCCTCGGTAAACGCCTGAAGCTGCTCTGAGAAACCGATGGATTCCTTGGTGCAGCCCGGCGTATCATCACGGGGATAGAAGAACAAAACCACGGTGCCACCGCGCAACGCCGAAAGCGTCACCTCGCCACCGCCGTCGCGCGGCAAAGTGAAGTCGGGGGCGATGTCTGAAACGTCGGGCATTGGAAACTCCGCTAAAGGTTTTTAAAGGCTGCCCTTCATCATAGGGCAACGCGTGCGGGTTGGAAGGCGTGGATAGCAAATTGAAGCAGCACGAAGACGACGAAGCAAAACCGGGCAAGCCCGTGCGCCGTCGGTCGCGCCGCCGCACCGCTGGTCTGTGGGCTATGCGTGGGGCCATCGTGCTGGTGCTTCTGGCGATGTTTACCGGTTTCATGGTCGTGGGACAGAGAATGCACGCGCCGGTCTGGCTGCGCGATAGGGTCGAAGCCCGGCTGGAACGGGCGCTGGGCGGGCTGCAAATCCGGTTTGGAGACGTCAGTTTCATCATTCACGAAGGCTGGCGACCCCGTCTGCGGCTGACCGATGTTGCCATCAGTGACGCGGCGGGCCAGCAGATTGCGCAGGTATCCGATATGCGCGCCAGCCTGGCCATGCGCCCCTTGCTGCGCGGTCAGGTCCGGCCCAAGCGCATCATTCTGAGTGGCGCGCAGATCGCCATGACCCGCGATCAGGACGGGGCGCTGACCCTGACCGTGGGATCGGGCAGCGCGCCGGTTCAGGAAGCGCCGGACCTTGCACAGCTGATCGAGACCTCGGACGAGGTCTTTCAATCTCCGATACTGTCGGCGCTGACCTCGGTCGAACTTGATGCGATTACGCTGGATTACCGCGACCTGCGGCAGGGGCGGTCGTGGGTTCTGGACGGTGGGCATATTCAGGCGAACCGCAGTGATAACGAAGTGCGGCTTGCAACCGGGTTTTCGGTTCTGTCGGGGCGTGACTATGTCAGCAGTATCGAGGCCAACTATACCAGCGTACTGGGCACGCCTGCCGCCAGCTTTGGCATCTCGGTCACCGATCTTCCGGCCGAGGATATAGCAGGCCAAAGCCCGGCCCTTGCCTGGTTGCAGGTTCTGCGCGCACCGATTTCAGGGGCTTTGCGGGGCAGTGTCGATGAAAACGGGGCAACAGGAACCGTGTTCGCAACCCTCAATCTGGGGGCCGGGGCGGTGCAGCCCAACCCGGAAACACGCCCTGTCCCGTTCGAATCTGCCCGTACATATTTCACCTATGACCCGAACGCCCAGATGCTGGACTTCAATGAGGTGTCGGTGGTGTCGGCCTGGGGCACAGTTCAGGCCGATGGAAAGGCGTTTCTGCAAGGGGCTGAAGATGGTGTGCTGGACAGTCTGGAGACACAGTTGCGCTTGTCCGGGATCAATGTGAACCCGGCGAACCTGTTCCCGGAGCCGATTCAGCTGTCGCGCGCCAGCCTGGATTTCAAGATGGCGTTCAACCCGTTCCAGTTGCGCCTTGGCCAGATGACCATCGAGGATCCGGGCCACACCGTGCGCGCCTTTGGTGTTTTGCACGGACGTGCAGATGGCTGGGCTGTGGCGCTGGATGCCCATCTGGATCAGATGAGCTCGGACAATGTTCTGAGCTACTGGCCGGAGCGTCTGGCACCCAAGCCACGGGAATGGGTGACGGAAAACCTCTATCAGGGGGTTTTGTCGGACATGGATTTTGCCCTGCGTCTGGAACCCGGTTCCAAACCGGATCTGTATCTTGATTTTGGGTTCGAGCAGGCCAAAGTTCGCTTTGCCAAGACGCTGCCGCCGATCGAAGATGCACAGGGTCAGGCCAGTCTGATCGACAGCCGGTTTACGGTCACCGCGCAGCAGGGGCTGGTGTTCGCCGATGACGGGGGGAGTGTGGATGCCGCGGGGACGTCCTTCATCATACCTGACACGGATATCAAGAAATCCGCACCCGGCATCGCCCGTATTCAGGCAAAGGGCAGCGTGACTTCTGCGTTGTCGCTGCTGGACCGGCCGCCGCTGGAATTGCTGAGCAAGGCCGGTTTGCCCGTTGACGTTGCCAAAGGCACGGTTGCGTTGACCGGAACGCTGTCCTTGCCGTTGATAAAAGAGCTGAAGTTTCAGGATACCGAATTTCACTTTATCGGAACGCTGGCCAATCTGTCCAGTGACCGTCTGGTGCCGGGATTTTCCATAAGTGCCCCGATGCTGGATATTTCCGGCAATCAGTCGGGTGTCCAGATTCAAGGGCTGGGACAGTTCGGCGATGTTCCGCTTGAGGCGCTTTGGCAGCAGCCCATTGACGGCGAAACCGAACAGCGCAGCACCTTCACCGGCCAGATCGAACTGTCCCCGCGTCTGATGGATGAGATCAAGGCTGGCCTGCCGCCGGGGATGCTGACGGGCAAAGGGGTTGCTGATATTACGCTGGGTCTGGGCGCTGGGGCACCTCCGAAACTGTCTGTTGTTTCGGACCTTCAGGGCGTGGCGCTAGCCATCCCTGAACTCGGTTGGCGCAAAGAGGTAAACACCACAGGATCACTGACTGCGGACGCGACGTTGGGCGCGCAGCTGAAAGTGGACGACCTGCGGATCAATGCAGCGGGACTGCGCACAACCGCATCCATTTCCTTTCACGAAAACGGTGAATATGACCGTGTCCAGTTCAGCTCGTTCGATCTGGGGGACTGGCTTGCGGTTCCGGCGGAACTGATCGGGCGGGGAGCCGCTGTCCCGGATATCCGCGTCCTTGGCGGTGTGCTGAACATGGGGTCTGCAAACTTCGGGGAAAGCGGCGGATCGGGCGGCGGCGGTGCCCCGGGGCCGAAACTGGACGTGGCACTGGACCGTCTTCAGGTTACCGAAACTGTTGCACTGACAGGTTTCCGGGGGGCGTTCCAGACAACCGGCGGCGTAAATGGCACCTTCACAGCGCGGGTGAACGGCGGTGCGGCTGTTGCCGGTCAAGTGACCCCACGGGGAAATCGAAGCGCCGTTGACCTGACGTCGAAAGACGCGGGGGCCGTTTTGCGATCGGCCGGCGTTCTGACACAGGCGCGTGGCGGTGATCTGGACCTCAAGCTTGAACCGGTGGCTGAGCCCGGCAGTTACGACGTCATCCTGAAAATCGTTAATACCCGGATCACCGATGCCCCGGCCATGGCCGCGATCCTGAACGCGATCAGCCTTGTTGGCCTGCTGGACGAGATGGCCGGGCAGGGGATCTTCTTTTCGGCGATTGACAGCCGCATGAGGATATCGCCCACCGACATCAAAGTGCTGAGTGGCAGCGCTGTTGGCCCGTCAATGGGGCTTTCGTTTGATGGAACAATCGACACCGTGAACAGCCTGCTGAACCTGCGGGGGGCGATTTCACCGATTTACCTTCTCAATGCCGTTGGCAGCGTGTTTACCCGCAAGGGCGAAGGTGTCATCGGATTCAATTACACGCTGACCGGGCCGATATCCTCGCCCAAAGTCGCGGTGAACCCTCTGTCCGGTCTGGCGCCCTTGTTTTTGCGTGATCTGTTGCGTCAGCCTGCGCCAAAGGTCTCGGACGGCCCCAATGCTGCGCCGGTGGAACCTGACGAGCCGAAACCGACATTTGGTTCTCCTCCCAGTGACCGCTGACGGGATATAGCCGAATCTTTTGTGGGGTTGTAAGGCGCGGTCATGAAGCTCAGCGATTTTGATTTCGACCTGCCCGACGACCTGATTGCCACGCGGCCTGCCAGCCCGCGATCCTCTGCGCGCCTTCTTGTGGCGCGGGGGGGTGCCACAGTGGACAGCCACGTGTTCGACCTGCCCGATTTCCTGCGGCCGGGCGACCGGCTGGTGCTGAACGACACGCGCGTTATCCCGGCGCGCCTGAACGGGCGGCGCCACAGAGACAGCGCGCAAGGCCCGGTTTCCGCCGGGGTCGAGGCCACTCTGCTGGACCCGCAGGCCGATGGCACCTGGTCTGCGCTGATCAAGCCATTGAAGAAAGTGAAGCCGGGGGAAGAGATCGTGTTTTCGGCCGATCTGAGCGCGACGCTGGATCGGGTGGAAGACGGGCAGGCCTACTTGCGCTTCAATCTCAGTGGTCAGGATTTCGACAAGGCGCTGGATCAGGCCGGTGCGATGCCGCTGCCGCCCTATATCGCCGCCAAACGTCCGGCGGACGAGCAGGACAAGACGGATTATCAGACCATCTGGGCCCGCAGGTCCGGTGCGGTGGCAGCCCCGACCGCCTCGTTGCATTTTGACGATGCCCTGATGCAGGCTTTGTCGAAACGGGGTGTCGCCGTCACACATGTGACCCTGCATGTTGGCGCCGGAACCTTCCTGCCGGTCAAGGTCGAGGATGTGACAACCCACAAGATGCACGCCGAATGGGGGCAGGTTGGCGCCGAGGCTGTTGCCGAGATACAGGCGACAAAAGTTGCGGGCGGGCGTGTCATCCCGGTGGGCACCACCGCCTTGCGCCTGATCGAAAGTGCTGCGCGTTCGGGCACGATCGAACCGTGGGAAGGTGACACCGATATCTTCATCTATCCCGGTTTCCGGTTTCACGTGACCGATGCGCTGATGACAAATTTTCATCTGCCGAAATCCACGTTGTTGATGCTGGTTTCGGCGTTGATGGGTCAGGACCGGATGCGCGAGGTTTACGCCCATGCCATCGCGCAGAAATACCGGTTCTTTTCTTATGGCGATGCGTCGCTTTTGATCCCCGGATAGGCGCGCATACGGCATCACCGACAGGGAATGTCGTAGACAAGCGCGATGGAAGCGGTCTTTGATCGCAGAACAAAACTCAAACCAGCTTGGCACCTATCGGAGGCCCAAATGATTCAGGTTCTGTCCAGCGCATGGGCATTGTTGCTCGGCATGGGGTTGCTGATGGTCGGAAACGGCCTTCAGGGCACGATCCTGGGTGTTCGCGGACAACTCGAGGGGTTTTCGACCCTTGAGATGTCTTTTGTAATGTCAGCATATTTTGTTGGTTTTCTGGGTGGTTCACGGCTTGCGCCCGAGATGATCCGGCGTGTTGGTCATGTGCGGGTCTTCGCGGCGCTGGCGTCTTTCATTTCTGCCGTGATGATCATGTATCCGATGCTGGCAGACCCGATTGCCTGGGTTCTGGGACGCGTAGTGATCGGGTTCTGTTTTTCGGGCGTTTACGTCACTGCGGAAAGCTGGCTCAACAACGCAGCCAATAATGAAAACCGCGGTCAGGCCCTGTCGCTTTACATGATCGTTCAGATGTTGGGTATCATCGGCGCGCAGGGCCTTTTCCTGTTGGGCGACCCTGCCGGATACGAAACATTCGTGATCGCCTCGATCCTTGTTTCGGTATCTTTCGCACCGATTTTGCTGTCAATTTCGCCAACGCCGGCATTCGATACTACCAAGCCGATGACGTTGCGGGAATTGATGAAAAGCTCTCCGCTGGGGTGTGTCGGCATGTTCCTGCTAGGCGGCGTGTTCTCGGCGCAATTCGGGATGTCTGCGGTTTACGGGGCCCAGGCCGGTCTGTCCTTGGTTGAGATCTCGGCATTTGTGGCGGCGTTCTATGTTGGGGCAATTGTCCTGCAATACCCGCTGGGCTGGTTTTCCGACCGGATGGACAGGCGTTTCCTGATCCTGTTGGTCGCGGCAACCGGAGCAGTTGGCGCCGTCAGTGGTATGCTTTATGGCTTTTCCTTCGAAATCCTCCTGGCGTCTGCTTTTGTGATCGGCGGAATGACCAACCCTTTGTATTCATTGCTGATTGCGCACACCAACGATTTTCTGGAATACGAGGATATGGCCGCGGCATCCGGTGGTCTGATCTTCATCAACGGCCTTGGGGCAATTACCGGACCCGTTATCACAGGCTGGCTGATGGGTGACGCAGTCTTTGGCCCGCCGGGCTTTTTCCTGATCATTGCCGTGTTGCTTGTCGCATTGGCCGCCTATTCGGTCTACCGGATGACCCAGCGTGCAGCAGTTCCTGTTGATGAAACCGGCACCATGTCGACGCTTTATCCCACTGCATCGCCCGTTGCATTCGAGGTTGCACAGGAAGTTGCCATAGAGGCGGCAGAAGCAGAGTTCGAAGAAGGTGCGCGCGAAACCGCTTGAGACACGAAATTATGTCGGTTGTGTTGCAATATGTTACTGTAACAGTTCTGTAAAAGGGACTTAAATGACGTTACGTCTGGGGCGCGGGCAATTGACGGAGTTTGAGGCAATGGTAACGCCTGAAGAAGTATTGAGTTTTTGGTTAGATGAAGTTGGCCCTAAGGGCTGGTATATTGAAAATGAGGCGCTGGACGCAGACATTCGGGCGCGGTTTCAGTCAACTTGGGAAGCAGCGGCAGCGGGTCGGTTTTCGCTCTGGCTGACTTATCCCAGCGGGGCGCTGGCCTATATCATCCTGACAGATCAGTTCCCGCGTAACATGTTCCGAGGTGAGGCGCGTGCCTTCTCGACCGATCGTGCGGCATTGGCGGCGGCGAAATGCGCAGTCGACAAAGGCTGGGACAAGAAGATCGACGAACCAGCCAGACAGTTCTTTTACCTGCCGATGATGCACTCGGAAAACCTGTGCGATCAGGAACGCTGTGTGCGTCTGATCTGCCAAAACATGAGCAGCGACGCAAGCAACCTGCTGCACGCCAGAGCGCATCGCGAGGTGATCCGCAAGTTCGGTCGTTTCCCGTATCGGAACGCGGCGCTGTCCCGCAGCTCGACTCCGCATGAAACTGCCTATGTCGATATGGGCGGGTACGGCACGACCGTGCGCGAACTACAAGCTACGGGCTGAACGCGAAGCCGCAACCGCTCTTTGGTCACGGCTGCGCTTTATGACTCAGGTGTGCATCCCCGCAATGCCAAAACGCGTTCCGCTGCGATATCGGCGCCGGTTTGGATCGCCTGCGCAATCAGCATTTCTGGCGTGTCAGCCAGTTCCGAAATCCGCTCCTGAACCGTTTGCAGCTTCTGTTCTGCTGCATTCAGGCGCCCCAGCGTTGCCCGGAGGTTTTGCGCGGCTTGGCTGTCTGCAAACGTGTCTTGCTTTGAAAGCGCCGCCAAATCAGTCCGCAACGCCGCAAGCTCGTCCCGAATGCCCTTCGCCTCATCCCGGATGGGGGCCAAGGCCTGAACCGTTTGCGAGACTTCAGCAGTGATGTTTTCGGCTTTGGACGCCAGTTTCCAGCCCAGAAACAGGCACAGCGCAACAAGTATCAATGTGGCATTGAGCAGGGCAAGCAGCAGATCTTTCAGAGTTTTGGCCATGGTCAGCCCCTTGAATGGGTTGAGAAAAGAATAGGTCCGACCGGTGTCGGCGTTTCTTTTCTAGCCATTGCATGGCCCGGGGTATAGGCTGAAATCCGCAAGTTCAGGCATCGCTTACCCTGCGTCCTATTTGTCGCGGGAACGGTGTGTTGATGCGTTCCGAATAATAGTTTAATGGTAAACTAAATTTTCAACTCCTGCGCCGAGAGGAACACATGGCTGCACAATCCTATGATCTGATCGTAATCGGGGCTGGCCCCGGCGGCTATGTCGCTGCAATCCGCGCAGCCCAGCTGGGCCTGAAAACCGCAGTGGTCGAGCGCGAGCATTTGGGGGGGATCTGCCTGAACTGGGGCTGTATTCCGACCAAGGCGCTGTTGCGGTCGTCCGAAGTGTTCCATCTGATGGAGCGCGCCAAGGATTTCGGTCTGAAAGCCGAAAAGATCGGATATGATCTGGACGCGGTGGTCAAACGATCCCGTGGCGTGGCCGCGCAGCTGTCAGGAGGCATTGGCCATCTGTTGAAGAAGAACAAGGTTGCCGTCGTGATGGGTCAGGCCACGATCCCTGCAAAGGGCAAGGTCAGCGTCAAGACCGACAAAGGCACCGAGGAACTGACCGCCAAGAACATCATTCTCGCAACCGGGGCACGGGCACGGGAACTGCCGGGCCTTGAAGCTGACGGCGATCTGGTCTGGACGTACAAGCACGCGCTGCAACCGCCGCGGATGCCGAAAAAACTGCTCGTCATCGGGTCTGGTGCGATCGGCATCGAGTTTGCCAGCTTCTACAATACGCTGGGCGCAGACACCACAGTTGTCGAGGTGATGGACCGGGTGTTGCCGGTCGAAGACGCCGAAATCAGCGCATTGGCCAAGAAGGCGTTCACCAAACAGGGCATGACCATCATGGAAAAAGCCATGGTCAAGCAGCTGGACCGTGGCAAGGGGAAAGTGACCGCGCATATCGAGGTAAAGGGCAAGGTCGAGAAACAAGAGTTCGACACAGTGATCTCGGCTGTCGGGATCGTTGGCAATATCGAAAACCTTGGTCTGGAAGCTCTGGGCGTCAAGATCGACCGGACACATGTGGTTACGGACGAGTATTGCCGCACCGGCGTTGAGGGCCTTTATGCGATCGGTGACATCGCAGGCGCGCCCT
Source organism: Ruegeria sp. YKSF131 (assembly GCF_059612645.1). Classification (NCBI taxonomy): domain Bacteria; kingdom Pseudomonadati; phylum Pseudomonadota; class Alphaproteobacteria; order Rhodobacterales; family Roseobacteraceae; genus Ruegeria; species Ruegeria sp. YKSF131. Next base: position 27,591 of record NZ_JBXWQZ010000004.1, read on the forward strand.
GGCTTGCACATAAAGCAAGCCACGAGGGTGTCATGGTCGCGGACCTCATTGCGGGTCAACATGCGCACCCGGTCAAACCCGAAAGCATCGCGGGATGCACCTATTGCCAGCCTCAGGTTGCCTCGGTTGGATATACCGAAGCAAAGGCCAAAGAGCTGGGTTACGACATCAAAGTCGGCCGCTTTCCCTTTATCGGCAATGGCAAGGCCATAGCCTTGGGTGAGCCGGACGGGCTGATCAAAACCGTGTTTGATGCGAAAACAGGCGAGTTGCTGGGCGCCCACATGATCGGTGCCGAAGTTACCGAACTGATTCAGGGTTACGTGGTCGGTCGCCAGCTGGAGACAACGGAAGAAGACCTGATGAACACCGTCTTCCCGCACCCGACACTGTCAGAGATGATGCACGAAAGTGTGCTGGATGCCTATGGTCGCGTGATCCATATGTAAGATCGGCGTAGTTCCCCGTCAGGGTTGGGGGCTCTGCCCCCGCCGCGCGTGCCGCGCGCCTCCCCCGGGATATTTTAGGCCAGATGAAGCAGGGATCCTTTATTCATCTGGCTGCAAATATCCCGGAGCGCGAGGCAGAGCCTCGCAAAAGACCTATTTGTTCAAAGCATCCAGAATGCGCGCCCATGACCGGATGCCCTTGTGGAAGCTTTTCACGTCATATTTCTCGTTCGGCGAATGGATGGCATCATCTTCGTTTGCATAGCCAACCAGCATCGAGTCGAGCCCCAGAACGGTGTTGAAATAGCCGACAACAGGGATTGATCCCCCCATTCCAGTGAACACTGCCTCGCGGTCCCATTCATCCGACAATGCGCCGCGCGCGGCTTCGAATTCGGGGCGGGTGATATTCATGACCGAAGCGGGAGACCCTTCCATATCGTTATCCCAGACCACTTTGGCGTCCGGGGATAGCTGATCCTCGACATGTTTGCGGATTTTGGCGCGCAGCGCGTCCGGGTCCATGTCACCAACAAGACGGCAGGTGATTTTGCAATGGGCCTTGGACGGAATAACGGTTTTGGAGCCCGCACCGTTATAACCACCCCACAGCCCGTTCACTTCGAGCGTTGGTCGTGCCCATTGTTGCTCCAAGGTGGAGTAACCCTTTTCGCCATGCGGCTGGGTGTAGCCGACCGAATTCAGATAATCCGCTTCGTCGAAGCCGCAATTCTGCCATTGGCGCAACTGGTCTTCGGGTACTTCATGCACGCCTTCGTAGAACCCGTCGACAGCGATCCGCCCGGTTTCGTCGTCATAAAAAGAGGTCACGATTTTCGACAGTTCGCGCAGCGGATTCAGGCCCGGGCCGCCATAGTGGCCGGAATGCAGGTCGATGCGCGGCCCCACAATGGTAAACTCGTCCTTCAGCATGCCCCTCAACTGCGCCGCAATCGACGGAACGCCGCGTGATACCATGGATGTATCGCAGACCAGCGCCAGATCCGCTTTGAGTTCGGCGGCATTTTCCTTGAGGAAAGGAACCAGTGAGGGCGAGCCTGATTCTTCTTCGCCCTCGAAAAAGAAAGTGATGCGGCAGGGCAAGGATCCGTGTACGGCCTTCCAGGCGCGGCAGGCTTCGACAAAAGTCATTAGCTGGCCTTTGTCGTCTGACGCTCCGCGTCCGCTGATGACCGGTCCGGTTTCGGTGTCCTCAATGGCGGGATCGAATGGATCCCGGTTCCACAGGTTCAACGGATCGACCGGCTGCACATCGTAGTGGCCATAAAACAGGAAATGCGGCGCAGTCGCGTCCTCACCCACGTGGCCAACAACCATCGGGTGGCCCGGTGTTTCCCGTTTCTCTGCCGCAATCCCGATGCTGTTCAGATCGGCGACCAGCCAGTCCGCGGCGCGGCTAACCTCGGCCTTGTATGCGGGGTCAGTCGAGATCGACGGGATGCGCAGCAGTTCCATCAGGCGGTCGATCGAGGTTTGCAGATCTTCGTCAATCCGGTTCAACACGGCGTCTAGCGACATGGGGGGCTCCTGCCTGTTTTTTGTTCCCGCGAACCCTAGCAGCGTTGTCGGCGCCGTCCAGAGTTGTTGACACGAATTGCGGCCCGGCAGCGTAAGCTTTGGGTAGGGAGGCGAGACCTGCGTCGTTTCCACGCGTTCGATGGCCGTAACTTTACTTGTCGGATGGGGTGCAAACTTATATTTGATGCAAATCAAAGTTGGGTTCACCTTTTCGGCTGTAACCAGCTGAATAAGGGAACACAAAGCCACCGAAACAGGGTAAGCTGTGGGAGGTGGCGAAAATATCGCCCAATGGGAAACCGGATACGGGCGTTCAAGGAGGGTCCTTTGGACTATACTGCTCAGCTCGATTCAGCGATTGCCAGGCTGCATGATGAAGGTCGTTACCGGACCTTCATCGATATCGAACGTCGCAATGGGTATTTTCCCCATGCGGTGCGCACACGTCCGGACGGGTCACAGCAGAACATCACCGTATGGTGCGGCAACGATTATCTGGGCATGGGGCAAAACCCGGTCGTTCTGAATGCAATGCACGAAGCTGTTGATGCAGCCGGTGCAGGTTCAGGCGGTACGCGCAATATCTCGGGCACCACGGTTTATCATAAAAGGCTTGAAGCTGAACTGGCCGATCTTCACGGCAAGGAAGCCGCGCTGCTTTTTACCAGCGCCTATATCGCCAATGACGCAACGCTCAGCACGCTGCCTAAACTGTTCCCGGGCCTGATCATCTACTCTGACGCGCTGAACCATGCCTCGATGATCGAAGGCGTGCGCCGGAATGGCGGAGCCAAGCGCATCTTCCGGCACAATGATGTGGCGCATCTGCGCGAGCTGCTTGAGGCGGACGATCCGGCCGCACCCAAATTGATCGTATTCGAGTCGGTTTATTCCATGGACGGCGATTTTGGTCCGATCGAAGAGATCTGCGATCTGGCGGATGAATTCGGTGCGCTGACCTATATTGATGAAGTGCATGCAGTAGGCATGTATGGCCCGCGCGGCGGCGGTGTGACCGAGCGCGATAACCTTGCCCACCGGATCGACATCATCAATGGCACGCTGGCAAAAGCCTATGGCGTGATGGGCGGCTATATCGCGGCCAGCGCCAAGATGTGCGACGCCGTGCGGTCATATGCGCCGGGCTTTATCTTTACCACGTCCCTGCCACCTGCGGTTGCGGCCGGGTCTGCTGCATCTGTTGCCTACCTGAAAACTGCACCTGAACTGCGTGAGCAGCATCAGACGCAGGCCAAAATCCTCAAGCTGCGGTTGAAGGGGATGGGGCTACCGCTGATCGACCACGGAAGCCATATCGTGCCCGTGATCGTCGGAAACCCGGTCCATACCAAGAAGCTCAGCGATATGCTGTTGGATGATTACGGCATTTATGTGCAACCGATCAATTTCCCGACCGTTCCGCGCGGAACCGAGCGTCTGCGCTTTACCCCTTCTCCGGTGCATGGGCCTGACGAAATGAACCGTCTGGTACAGGCGATGGACGAACTTTGGTCACATTGTGCGCTAAATCGCGCCGAACTTGCCGGTTAACCTCACGCCAAAGTGTGCAACGTATTTGCCGCGTGTTAAGCTTACGCTAACAAAATCGGCGGACGAATCGTTTTGGGGATGATTCGCCGCTAACGCGAAACGCGCGACAGGCAGAATGGGGCAGCAGGAATGATTGGGCGCAGATCACAGCGCGAATCTGATGAGGATGTAGATGTCAGACCGAAAGGGTTTGACGACTACGAGGTACGCCTTGGTGACAAGATGCGCGGCGAACGCGCAACCATGGGCAAATCCCTGTTGGATGTTCAGCGCGAGCTGAGGATCAAAGCCAACTACATTGCTGCCATCGAAAACGCAGATCCTGATGCCTTTGACACGCCCGGCTTTATCGCCGGGTATGTGCGTTCTTACGCGCGTTATCTGGGGATGAACCCGGATGAAACCTTCTCGACTTTCTGCGCGGAAAGCGGTTTTTCGGTCGCGCATGGCATGTCGGCCGAGGCTTCGGTGGTGCGAAAGCCGACCGGTGCGCTTCCGACGCGTGGGCCAATGGGGCGCGATCCCTTCATCTCGCCCAATACGCCGTATATTCCGGGCAAGGAATCTCTGGTCAGTCAGATTGAACCGCGCGCCATCGGATCGTCGCTGGTGCTTTTGGCGGTTATTGGTGGCATCGGCTATGGCGGGTGGGCGGTTCTGAACAAGATCCAGCAGGTACAGGTCAGCCCGGTTGAACAAGCGCCTGTGGTGCTTTCCGACCTTGATCCGCTGGATGCCGTGCGCGACGGCGTTGTCGATGATGCGGTTGCTGCGGCGAACACCGAGGCACTGGACCGCCTCTATCGTCCGCAGGCCTTGGATGTTCCGGTTCTGGTTGCCCGCGATGCGCCGATTTCGACCCTTGATCCACGCGATGTCGGAACCTTCCGCCCGCCAAGCCTGCCGCAGTTCGAAGTCGCCGAAGTGCACACGGTTGAACGACCATCCTTGCCGCAGGTCGTGGAACAGATTGATACCATGCTGAAAATCGTTGCTGTCGATCCTTCTTGGATGCGGGTGACGGCGGCGGATGGCAGTGTTATTTTCGAAGGGACCCTTGGAACGGTCGAGCAAGGCAGTGTCTTTGAGGTTCCGCTAACGGAAGAACCACCGCTGTTGCGGGCAGGGGCGTCGGGATCGGTTTATTTCTCAATGAACGGCGAGCACTATGGCCCGGCAGGGGCACCCGGCACGGTTGCCAAAGGGGTGATCCTTTCGAAAGACGCGGTGTCTGAAGTTTATGCCGTTGCCGATCTTGAGGCGGAACAGAACAGCGCTCTCAAGCAATTGGTGGCTGAACTGCAAACCGAGGCGACAGAAGCGCCCGCCGAGTGATCTTGCCATTGCGGTAACCCCTTTGCCGGACTATCTACAGTCGCAACTCAGGCAGACGCGGATCCGTCCTTATGTCCCTTAATCACGTGCGCCCCTGGCGTGACATATATCGTCGTAAATCCCGTCAAATCATGGTCGGTAACGTTCCCGTCGGGGGGGATGCCCCGATCGCCGTTCAGACCATGACCAACACCCTGACCACCGATGTGGCGGCAACGGTGGCGCAAGTTCAGGCCGCAGCCGAGGCTGGCGCGGATATCGTGCGCGTTTCAGTCCCAGATGAGGCGTCGGCTAAGGCATTGAAAGAAATCGTGCGCGAAAGCCCGGTGCCCATCGTTGCGGACATCCATTTTCACTATCGCCGTGGTATCGAAGCGGCCGAGGCAGGCGCTGCCTGTCTGCGTATCAATCCCGGCAACATCGGCGATGAAAGTCGGGTGAAAGAAGTCATTCAGGCCGCGCGCGACCACAATTGCTCGATCCGCATCGGCGTAAATGCAGGCAGCCTGGAAAAGCACCTGCTTGAGAAATATGGCGAACCGTGCCCCGAGGCGATGGTCGAAAGCGGGTTGGAACATATCCGCATCCTTCAGGACAATGATTTTCACGAGTTCAAGATCAGTGTGAAGGCCAGCGACGTATTCCTGTCCGCCGCCGCGTATCAGGGCATAGCCGAAGCCACTGATGCGCCCATCCATCTGGGTATCACCGAGGCGGGCGGACTGGTGTCCGGCACCATCAAATCCGCCATCGGGTTGGGCAACCTGCTGTGGATGGGGATCGGCGACACGATCCGCGTCAGCCTGTCTGCCGATCCGGTGGAAGAGGTGAAGGTCGGCTTTGAAATCCTCAAATCCCTTGGTCTGCGCCACCGTGGCGTCAACATCATCTCATGCCCGTCCTGCGCGCGGCAGGGGTTTGACGTTATCAAGACCGTCGAGGCGCTGGAACGTCGTCTGGAACACATCAAGACACCGATGAGCCTGTCAATCATCGGCTGCGTGGTCAACGGACCGGGCGAGGCGCTGATGACCGATGTCGGGTTTACCGGTGGCGGGGCAGGATCCGGGATGGTCTATCTGGCGGGCAAGGCCAGCCATAAGATGTCCAACGATCAGATGATCGACCACATCGTGGAGCAGGTCGAAAAGAAAGCCGCGGAACTGGACGCGGCTGCGGAAGCGGCGGAGTAGTGTGGGGTCGGCTGTGTCGGTAAGGCAGACATAGCGACCTTACTCATCCCTTGCCCTGATGCCTGAGCTGTTGCAAACTTGTTTCGTGACCGAACGATGCCTGTTTCGCCGCCGGTTCAGTCGGTAAACAGAACAGCGCGGACCCATGCTTTGGGAGGAGTGTGTCATGACATCCAAGACCGCAGGCCCTACGCCACCTGAGAACCTGACGCCACACCAGCAGGCCATGCCCAAGGTCAATCGGGTTACTTCGGATGATATAAAGGCGTCGCTAAAAGCTGGGTTCTCCGATTTTCTGGCGCGCCCCTTCATGAGCGGTTTCTTCGGGTTTTTCTATGCGGCTTTCGGCATCCTGATGGTCTGGAGCTTGGTCTGGCTTGGCAAGATCTGGATGATCATCCCAGCGATTGTCGGGTTTCCTCTGGTCGCGCCTTTCGCCGCTGCAGGACTTTATGAGATGTCCCGGCGGTTACAGAAGGGAGAGAAATTTGGCTGGTATGAAATCCTCACAGTCATGGCCGATCAACGCAAGCGCGAAATGGGCTGGATGGCCTTTGTTACGCTGTTCATTTTCTGGGTTTGGGTTTACCAGGTCCGGCTTTGGCTTGCGATCATCCTGCAGAATTCATCCTTTTCGGATTTTGACGGATTCTTGAACATCATCTTGTTCACCCCGCAGGGCTGGACATTCCTAGCAATCGGCACCTGTGTCGGGGCGTTTCTGTCGGCTGTCTTGTTTTCGGTCACTGTCGTCGCCATGCCCATGCTTCTGGACCGGGAAACAAATTTCGTTTCAGCCATGTTGACGTCTTTACGCGTCGTCTCGGAAAGCCCTGTGGTCATGCTCGGCTGGGCAGCGATCATCTCGGTCACAATGTTATTGTCGATGGTTCCGGCGTTTATGGGCTTGATCTTTACCTTGCCGATCCTTGGCCATACCACGTGGCATCTCTATCAACGGGCCGTGGAACCGGTAGACGGCTGAGGTCAGCGATCAGTCCGCCTTTTTGTCTGGGGGCAGCTGTGCCGCCCCCAATACCTATCAACCCTGTTCTGCGCGAACGCCATCTGCAATCTGCTGCATCTGATCGGCAGGCAGATAGCCGCGCAGCAACTCGGTTCCCAACACGAATGAGGGCGTGCCCGAAATCTGCATCCGTTGCGCCAGGGCGCGGGTGCGGCTGATCTCATCCGTGACGCTGTCGCTGTCCATCGCGGCGATGATCGCGTCACTGTCCAGACCCAGCCCGTCAGAGATGCGGCGAAGAGTTACTTCTGAGGGTTCGCCGCTGAATTCCATCAGCGCATCGTGAACCTGTTTATAGGCGTCATTGCCCGCCACTTGCTTGGTTGCCACCGCAAAGCGAGAGGACAAAACAGATGCGTCGCCCAGAATTGGCAGTTCTTTGATCACAAAGCGGATATTGCCATCGCTGGCCAGCAGGTTTGCCACTTCGGGCACCGCGCGGCGGCAATAGCCGCAGCGGTAATCCATAAACTCGACCAGTGTGATATCGCCATCCGGGTTGCCCCCAACCCAGCTAAAGCCATCGTCGAACAGTTCGGCCGCATTGGCGGCAACCAGTTCCTTGTCTGCGGCCGCTTCGGCCACTGCGTTTCGCTGTTCGAGGATATTGATTGCCTCGATAATGACTTCGGGGTTTTCCAGCAGGTATTCGCGTACCTGAGCGCCAAACTCTGCCTTTTCGGCATCATTCATCGCGTTCAGGTCCAGCGCCTGCGCTGAGGTCGCCGCCATGGAAAGCCCCAGAAGGGCAGGTGCAGCATGTCTGAGGATCATTTCCGTTTCCTTTTATCTTTCTTGAGTCGTTCTGAGGCAATCAACACGTCTTGTGCCCTTTGCCAACCCGGAGAGCCTTCCGGCAATTGCGCCACGGCCCGTTTCGCGTGAATTCCGGCATCCTCCATCCGACCCTGCAGGGCATAGCGCTCTGCCGTCACGGTCGAAGCCATGCCGTTATTTCCGACCTGCGCGTAAGCCACACCCAGGTCCTGCATCAGGCGTGCATTACGAAAGTCGCGCGCACGCGCCTGTTCCAGTGCATTCAATGCCTGTTTTGTTTCCCCTTGCGCCAACAGTGCGCGCCCATAGCCCGCAAGGATCAACGCATTGTTAGGTGCCATTTCAACAGCGCTTGCGTAGGCTTTAACAGCCTCGCTTACCCTTCTGTTTTCCAACAGGATTTGCCCTTTCAGGTCGTAATAGAACGGGTCATCAGGACGCTCGGCAAGCGCCGAGTCTATCGCGGCACGAGCGCGGGACAGATCGCGATTCTGATGATAGGCCGAAGCCTCTCGCATCAGGCGGATGTCGCGGTAGGGTTCTTCGCCGGCGCGCCGCAAGGTCCAACTGGGCGACCGCAGAAAGGCCGACAGCTTGCCTTTAACCCGCGCAAACCAGTAATCCGCATTGGGGTTTGGAACGGCTCGGTCGCCAAACTCATCCAGGAAAGCCTCGGCGGCGCGCAGACGATCACGGCTTGTCGGGTGTGATCGCATATAGGGGTCCTGGTTGGCGACACTCAGCAGTTCCTGACCGGCGAACTTTCGGTGCAACTCCACCATCCCGCTGGGTGAGATTTCGGCCCATCGCAGGTAACTTGCGGCGCTGCGGTCGGCGGATGCCTCTTCCGCGCGGGTGTGACCCAGAAAACCGCGGATTGCCGCGCCTTGGGTGCCAGCAGCGATCCCGATGGCGGCCTCGCCCCCACCCGCCGCTGCAGCCAGCAGGGCCAAAGCCGTGCCGAGGCTGGCGTTGCGCTGCGCGGCTTTCAGGTTCTCAGCCCGTCGCGCCAGATGACCATTCGAGATATGGGCGGCCTCGTGGGCGATGACAGCCTGCAACATCTCAGGGCTTTCGACGGTCAGAATCAGCCCGTAGTTCACATAAATCGCGTTGTAGTCGATGACGAATGCGTTGAACGTGTTGTCGTTTACGACCAGAATCTGAACCCGGTTCGTGTTCAGCCCCGCAGCCCGCAACACCGGAAAGGCCAGTTCACGCAGGCCATGTTCGATATCAGGGTCGCGGACTAGGCTCTGCGCGTGCGATTGCATCGCTGCCGCCAGCCAGACGACAACGGCAACCATCAGGGCCGGGATTGACGCCAACCGGGATACGCGCTCAAAAGCCATGACTGCAACATGGGAGATGGGCATGAGAAACTCAACCCGGTCCGGGGTCGATCCCTTCATCGTGATGGATGTGATGGAGGCGGCACGCAAGGCCGAAGAGGCGGGTCGCCACGTGATCCACATGGAAGTCGGCCAACCCGGAACCGGCGCGCCAAAGGGCGCGACCGAGGCTTTGGCCGCGGCGATGGAGCAAGGCCCGCTGGGCTATACGGTTGCCCTGGGTCTGCCCGCCCTGAGGCAGCGGATCGCCCGGCTTTACGGGGATTGGTACAATGTCGATCTGAACCCAGAGCGGGTGGTGATCACACCTGGCTCGTCCGGCGGATTCCTGCTGACCTTTACCGCATTGTTCGACAGCGGTGACCGTGTCGGTATCGGGGCGCCCGGCTATCCGTCCTATCGCCAGATCCTGAAGGCGCTGGGGCTGGTCCCGGTCGACCTGCCGACCGCGCCGGAAAACAGGTTGCAGCCCGTGGCGGCGGATATTCAGGGGATGGACCTGAAAGGGCTGATGGTTGCCTCGCCCGCAAATCCGACCGGTACGATGCTGGACCGTGCCGCCATGAGCACCCTGATCCAGGCGGCGCACGGGCAGGGCGCGTCGTTCATCAGTGATGAGATTTACCACGGGCTGGAATACGAAGCCAAGGCCGTGACGGCGCTGGAGCTGACTGATGAATGCTATGTGATCAACTCGTTCTCGAAATACTTTTCGATGACCGGATGGCGCGTTGGCTGGATGGTGGTGCCTGAGGATCAGGTGCGCGTGGTCGAACGGATTGCTCAGAACATGTTCATCTGCGCCCCTCATGCCAGCCAGGTCGCAGCGCTGGCTGCGATGGATTGCGACGACGAATTACAAGCCAATCTGGATGTGTACCGCCGCAATCGCGCGCTGATGCTGGACGGGCTGCCCAAGGCCGGGTTTTCGAACATAGCGCCGCCCGACGGGGCGTTTTATGTTTATGCAGATGTATCCGACCTGACCGACGACAGCCGCACATTTGCGGCCGAGATTCTGGAACTGGCCGGTGTGGCCGTGACGCCAGGGCTGGATTTCGACCCGCAGCGCGGCCATACCACATTGCGTTTTTCCTATGCGCGCGCGACGGATGACATTCAGGAAGGGCTTGAGCGTTTGCGCCTTTTTATGGCGCGGCGCGGCGCTGTCAGGGAACCGGCCTGAGCCGTTCACAAGCGGCCGCTTGTGGTATAGGGTGCCCGGCAAACGATCTCGGGAAAACTTGAGGCCATGAGCAGGATCTTCTTTAGCATTGCGCTGTGTTGGGCGTTGGCTGGTGGTGCCATTGCGCAGGATTTCAGCGCGTTGGCGCGTGTCCAGCCTGACCAGAGCCGTATTACGGATGTCGGGCGTACCGGTGTTCGGGTGGACATCGCCCTCAGTCAGGGCGTTCCCTACAGGATTTTCACCTTGCAGGATCCCTACCGTATGGTTCTGGACTTCAACGAAGTGGATTGGGTCGGGCTGATCCGCGAAGATTTCCTGCAATCCGATCGCATCAGCGGCGTGCAGTTTGGCGCATATGTTCCGGGTTGGTCACGTCTGGTGCTGGAACTGGGGGCGCCGATGGCAGTGACGAAAGCAGAAATGTCGGTGGCAGAGGATTCAGGTGCTGCATTGCTGTCGCTCGACCTCAAGGGGACGGATTTCGATGCCTTCAACGCCTCGGCAGGTGCGCCGCGAAACCCGGGCTGGGACTTGCCGGAACCGGCGGATGTGCCTCAAGCCGCGGTGCGCGGTGCCGACCGACCCTTGCGTGTCATGCTGGATCCGGGCCACGGAGGCATTGACCCGGGGGCCGAGACTGACGCGATTGATGAAAAAACCCTGATGCTGACTTTCGCACGTGAGCTGCGCGAAATCCTTCTAAGATCAGGCGGGTACGAGGTGGTTCTGACGCGGGTCGACGATCAGTTCGTCTCGCTGGAGCGCCGAATTGCGCTGGCGCACCGGGCCGGTGCGGACCTGTTCATTTCGCTGCACGCTGATTCCCTGTCCGAAGGGCGGGCGCATGGCGCTGTGGTTTATACCCTGTCCAACGATGCCTCGGATGTGGCCAGTGCGAAGCTGGCGGAACGGCACGACCGCGGGGATTTGATTTCCGGTATCGATCTGAACGGGGCGGATGATCAGGTCACCGATGTTCTGCTGGACATGGCCCGTCAGGAAACGATGCCACGCACAAGCGCGCTGGCCAAGGCCATCGCAAACGGCCTGGCACAACAAGGCGGGCCGATGAACGGCAAACCCTTGCGTACCGCATCTTTTTCAGTACTCAAGGCGGCGGACATCCCGTCGGTTCTGGTCGAGCTTGGATTTCTGTCCAGTCCCAGAGACCTGAAGAACCTCAAAGATCCTGATTGGCGTGCAAGAATGGCGCTGGGAATTCATCGGGGGCTTGAGGATTGGCGCCAGCAGGATGTGATCCTCAAATCCCTTATTGGTCAGTGACCTTGCGGCGTAAAACGGCTAGAATACGCTCGGTGTTTTGACCCTTGGGCGGCGCATCACTATATATGCAGCACCGCGAAAAAAAGGCAGTAACGTGATCCGGTTCATTCTTTCGATTTTCGGGGCGATTTTCAGCCTCGTGACATTGGGTATTTTCATGGCCGCGCTGGTGATCGGCGCGGTGTTCTGGATGTATGGGCGCGACCTGCCCAGCCACGAGTCACTGGCACAGTACAAACCACCCACGATCAGCCGGATTTATTCGGGTGAAGGCAAGCTGATTGATGAATTCGCGCAGGAACGCCGCCTGTTTACGCCATCCGAGGAAATCCCGGATCTGGTGAAGCAGGCGTTTATTTCGGCGGAAGACAAGAATTTCTACAACCATCAGGGCTATGACCCGCGCGGCATCATTGCCGCCGGGGTCGAGGCAGTGCGGACCAAGGGCGAAACCGTACGCGGTGCATCAACCATCACGCAGCAGGTCATGAAGAACTTTCTGCTGTCCGGTGACCGCCGGGCCGAGCGTAAGATCAAGGAAATCATTCTTGCGACTCGGCTTGAGGATACATTGGACAAGGAACAGATCCTCGAACTTTATATGAACGAGATCTTTCTGGGCCAGAACTCGTACGGTGTGACTGCCGCTGCGCAGACCTATTTCAACAAGACTCTCCAGGAACTGGCCCCGCATGAGGCCGCCATGCTGGCTGCCATGCCCAAAGCGCCGTCAGATTACCACCCCGTTTGGGAAAAAGAACGCCTTCTGGCCCGGCGCAACTACGTGTTACGTGAGATGCGGCAGAACGGTTACATTGATCAGGCGACCTATGAGGCCGAGGTCGAGCTGCCTCTGCGCTCGGTCCAGAACGGAGATTTTGAAAGCTTCCGTACGGCCCTGCCGCCCCGCGACTATTTCACCGACGAAATCCGCCGCCAGCTGAGCGAAGATTTTGGTGAGGGCGAGTTCTTTACCGGGGGCTTCACCGTGCGTGCATCGGTGGACGAGGAAATGCAGGTTGAGGCCGCACGGGCCTTGCGCGAGGCGCTCGAGAAATACGACCGGTCCCGTGGCAAATGGCGCGGAACAGGTGACGTGATCCCGGAAGAAAAACTGGCGGATGAGGCGCAATGGCGCGAGGCGCTGGCGACCATGGAAATTCCGCGCGACGTTATTCTGCCAACCCGTTGGTATCCCGCCGTGGTTCTGGGCGTGACCGACCAGCAACTGACCGTTGGTGTCGAAGAAGGTCCTGCCGATGGGATTATCCCGCGCGCGGACATCAAGTGGATGCAGGGTGATTTTGCGGCCAACTTCAAGCGTGGTGATGTCATTTTTGTCGTTGCGGGTGAAGATGGGCAATGGTCGGCGCGCCAGGTGCCCGAGGTACAAGGCGGCTTTGTCGCGATGGATGTGAACTCGGGTCGTGTTCTGGCGATGCAGGGCGGGTTCTCGTATCAGGATACCGTGTTCAACCGGGCCACACAGGCACAACGCCAGCCGGGATCGTCGTTCAAGCCGTTTGTCTATGCTGCCGCGCTGGACAGCGGATACAGCCCCGCGACCATCGTTGTCGATGCGCCAATCGAAGTGAACACGCCGCAGGGTCTGTGGCGCCCCAAGAACTCCTCCAACAAGTTCTACGGCCCTACACCTTTGCGAACAGGGATCGAACAGTCGCGGAACCTGATGACCATCCGTCTGGCGCAGGAAGTTACAATGCCCGTTGTTGCCGGCTATGCGGAACGGTTCGGTGTCTATGACCGGATGGGCGCGTTTTTGGCCAACTCGCTGGGGGCCGAGGAAACCACGCTTTACAAGATGGTCGCGGCCTATGCGATGTTCGCCAATGGCGGCCAACGTGTGGAACCGACTCTAGTCGACCGCATTCAGGACCGGTTCGGAAAAACCATCTATCGCCACGATGACCGTCAGTGTCTGGACTGTAACTCGACCTGGCTGGAACCAGATGAATCGCCGACCCTTGTCACGGATCGCGCGCAGGTCATGGATGCGATCACCGCCTATCAGCTGACATCGATGATGAAGGGCGTGGTGGATCGCGGGACAGCATCCGGCGTAGTGAATCTGCCGGTGCCAACAGCAGGCAAAACCGGAACCACCAACGACTCCAAGGATGCGTGGTTCATCGGCTTTACGTCGAACATCGTGGCGGGTTGCTACATCGGCTATGATCGACCGCGTCCGATGGGACGTGGGGCCTATGGTGGCACGTTGTGCGGCCCGGTCTTCCAGAGCTTCATGGAAAAAGCGGTCGAGAAATATGGCGGCGGTCCGTTTGAAGTGCCCGAAGGCGGCCATTTCATCAAGATCGACCGTTTCAGCGGGGCCCGCCTGCCAGATGATGCCACCGGTGATTATGTCGTGGCTGAATTCTTCCGCGACGGTGTCGATGGATTCATCGACCGTGTCTATGATGGTGGTTTTGCCATCGGATCGGATCTGCCATTGTTTGAAGAAGTGCAGCGCGCGGGGGTTCAGGTTCAGACGTCAACGGGCGAGACCGTGACCGTTGGACCGAAAGCTTCCCAAGGGGACCTGAGCACCGGCGGGCTTTACTGACAAGGTGCGTTCCAATTGGCTAAGATCCCGCTGATTCCGCACTCTTTGCTGGGGGCACCCGGACAGTTGAGCATTTCTCCGGGCGTCCTCTCGGGCCAGCACGTGTTTCTAACCGGCATGACCGGAAACGCGGCGGACGGCTCCATGCCAAGCGATCCGGAAGAACAATTCCGAAACGCCTTTGCAAAGATTGCAGAGGTTTTGAAGGAAGCCGGCCTTGGATTGGATGCGGTCGTCGAGATGACGACATACCACGTTGAAATGCGGGATCATTTCGACCTGTTTGATCGCGTGCGCCTTGAGGTACTGACCGCGCCGTACCCGGCCTGGACCGCAGTTGAAGTTGCGGGATTGCGACGGGAAGGGGCGCTGGTGGAAATTCGGGCGATTGCGCATCTTTCGGATTGAAAGCACGATAGCTGTTTCAGCATCCAGCCTGTCTTGTGGTGTCTCGCACCTCTTGCTATCACGCAGGCCTGATTGAGCAAGTTGGGACAAGACCATGCGCGCCGAAACCCAGAACATCGTGGCGGATATCAAAAAGTCGCTGGAGCTGCTGGCGCAGCGTATGGACTATGAAACTGCGCCGCATCGCCTTGAGGAATTCAACGCGCGCGTCGAAGACCCCAACCTTTGGGATAACCCTGAAAACGCGCAGAAACTGATGCGCGAGCGGCAGATGCTGGTCGATGCAATCGAGACGTATGAATCCATCAAGACCGATCTCAGCGACAATATCGAACTGATTGAGTTGGGCGAGATGGAGGAAGACCAAGAAGTCGTTCAGGATGCCGAAGCCGCGATCAAGACGCTGAAAACCAAGGCTGCAAAAAAAGAGCTTGAGGCGCTGCTGGACGGTGAGGCCGACAGCAATGATACCTTCCTCGAAATCAACTCGGGCGCGGGGGGAACCGAAAGCTGCGACTGGGCGTCGATGCTGGCGCGCATGTATGTGCGCTGGGCCGAGAAAAAGGGTTACACAGTCGAGCTGCAATCCGAGACACCGGGCGAAGAAGCTGGGATCAAATCCGCAGCCTACAAGATTTCTGGTCACAACGCCTATGGCTGGCTGAAATCGGAAAGCGGCGTGCATCGGCTGGTGCGGATTTCGCCCTACGACTCGGCGGCCAAGCGCCACACGTCGTTCAGCTCGGTCTGGGTCTATCCGGTGGTCGACGACAATATCGAGATCGAGGTGAACCCGGCCGATATCCGCATCGACACCTACCGGTCTTCGGGGGCTGGTGGCCAGCACGTGAACACCACCGACTCGGCCGTCCGGATTACACACATCCCGACCGGGATTGTTGTGACCAGCTCGGAAAAGTCGCAGCACCAGAACCGCGATATTGCCATGAAGGCCCTGAAGTCGCGTCTGTACCAGCAGGAACTGGATCGCCGCAACGCGGATATCAACGCCGCGCACGAGGCCAAGGGCGACGCAGGCTGGGGCAACCAGATCCGGTCTTACGTGTTGCAGCCCTATCAGATGGTAAAGGACCTGCGAACCAATCACGAAACCTCGGATACCAAAGGCGTTCTGGACGGCGATCTGGACGGATTCATGGCGGCAACCTTGGCCCTGAACGTGGCAGGCAAAAGCCGATCCGAGGCGCAGGGCGACAGCTAAGGTGACACGCCAGCGTTCCTTTTTGGACCTGCTGAAAGGGCACTGGCAGCTTATCCTGATCACCGGTCTGGTCTTTGCGCTCTGGAGTACGCCGGTTGTTGTTCCGCTTAAAATTCTGGTTGTCTTTCTGCATGAGCTGTCTCATGCCGGGACAATCCTACTGACTGGCGGCTCGGTCGAGAGTTTCACGATTTCACCCCAGCAAGGCGGAATGGTGATCGGCCGGGGCGGCAGCAG
Organism: Ruegeria sp. YKSF131; assembly: GCF_059612645.1. Lineage (NCBI taxonomy): Bacteria > Pseudomonadati > Pseudomonadota > Alphaproteobacteria > Rhodobacterales > Roseobacteraceae > Ruegeria > Ruegeria sp. YKSF131. The sequence continues at coordinate 43,738 of NZ_JBXWQZ010000004.1, forward strand.
GTTTCTCAGCCTGTCCGCCGGGTATCTCGGCTCGCTTGTGTTTGGCATGGCGCTTTTGATCATCGCCTTGCGGACAAATGCTGACCGAGCTGTTCTGGCTGTTTTCGGCGCAATCATGTGTCTGATCGCACTGCTGTACATACGCGATGCTTTCGCCTTGCTGTTTTGCGCAGGGGTCGGGACGGCAATGATTGCGACAGCGTGGTTTCTGAGCCACGAGGTCAGTGATCTGGTGCTGCGCGTCATCGGACTGACCAGCATGATCTACGTGCCGTTTGATATCTTTGATGACACCATCCGACGATTCGGTGCGCGCTCGGACGCGTTCCTGCTGGCCGAGGAATTCGGCGGCACCGCGATGCTGTGGGGTGGCGTCTGGCTGGTGTTGAGTGGTGGCGCCATTGCCCTTTGTCTACGGTATTGGCTGGGCCGGAACAGCAACCTGCCATTGCACGGCAAAGCGTTGTGATGCCGTTGTATGTTAAGCAAGAAAAGATACATCCAAACAGTGGGTTTAAATGAGGTGAGCCGCTCGCTAGGCTGTTGAAGAACAACAACAGACTGGCGTGTTATGGACCTGACCCGGATATCTGCAACAGAGCTTCTGAACCAACTGGCTACCCGGCAGGTTTCGGCCATGGAAGTCATGCAGGCCACGCTGGATCGCATTGCCAAGGTCAACGGTGACGTGAACGCCATCGTGGCGCTGCGGGACAAGAGTGAACTGATGGCCGAAGCACAGGCCCGCGACAGCGGCCCCGTCACTGGCCCGCTGCACGGCTTGCCAATTGCGGTCAAGGATTTGGTCAATGTAGCAGGTATTGTCTCTTCGCATGGATCGCCTGTTTTCAGGGATGTCGTCCCTGACAGGGATGATCTGATTGCCGCTAGGATGCGGGCCGCGGGCGCCATCCTGATCGGCAAGACCAACACGCCGGAATTCGGGCTGGGCTCGCACACGTTCAACCCGGTCTATGGTGCGACGCGCAACCCGTATGATGCCAGTTTCACCTGCGGTGGCTCATCCGGTGGGGCAGCAGTGGCTTTGGCGACGGGTATGGTGGCATTGGCCGACGGGTCCGACATGATGGGCAGCCTGCGCAACCCGGCGGCATGGAACAACATCTATGGCTTTCGCCCAAGCTGGGGCAGGGTGCCGTCTGATCCTGTGGGTGATAGTTTTCTACATCAATTGTCTACGCTGGGGCCCATGGCGCGAAGCCCCGAGGATCTGGGTCTCCTGCTCGATGTGATCTCGGGGCCTGATCCACGCCTGCCGCTGGCCAGAGATTGTACGCCGGTGTCACCGGTGGTCGCAGCAGATCTGAGCGGGCTGCGCATTGGCTGGCTGGGCGATTGGGGCGGGGCCTTTCCAACAGAGGTCGGAATTCTTGAGCTGTGCCGGGATGCGTTGAAGGTGTTCGAAATGCTCGGCGCGCGCGTTGAACATGTCGCCCCGCCTTTTGATGCCGAACGGTTATGGACCAGTTGGATCACCCTGCGGTCCTGGAGCGTTGCCGCAGGGCTTGAACCCTTGGCTGAACGACGGGACCACCTGAAAGACACAGCACAGTGGGAGCTGGATCGGGGTCTGACGATGAGTGCCATGGATGTGCATCACGCCAGTGTTATCCGGTCAGACTGGTTCCGGCGCGCGGCTGAACTGTTTGAGCAGTTTGATGCCCTTGTCCTGCCATCCGCACAGGTTTGGCCGTTTGGGATTGAAACACCATACCCCACACGGATCGCGGACTGCGCAATGGATACATATCATCGCTGGATGCATGTCACGGTACCGGTCAGCCTGATCGGCTTGCCTTGTCTGGCTGCGCCTGCCGGATTTGGTGTGCAGGGCCTGCCCATGGGCTTTCAACTGTTTGGACCAAAAGGGTCGGATCAGAAATTACTGTCGGTCGGGGCGGCCTATCACGCCGAAACCGACTGGCCCAACAAGAGGCCGGCGATGTCATAACGCCGATCAGGGAGGAGACTTAATGGAAAAGCCATTTGGCGTTCCGGACATGCGTCCGGTAGATACTGCCATGCTACGCGCCGCGTTGGGGCGCGCCTGGGCCGACTTTCGGCGTGCGCCGCAGTTCGGGTTGATCTTTGCCGGGTTCTACGTGCTTGCGGGATGGGCGATGGCATGGGTCACCATCCAGACCGGTACAACCTTCTGGCTGGTTCTGGCAGCCATTGGCTTTCCGTTGATCGGCCCGTTTGCCGCTGTTGGCCTTTACGAGGTGTCGCACCGGCTGGAACAGGGTGAACCGCTGGATCTTGGCGCAATCTTTGGTGTCGTGCTGCAACAAAGCCGTAGGCAATTGCCGTCGATCTGCGCCATCATCGTCGTGGTGTTTCTGTTCTGGTTTTTTCTGGGGCACATGATCTTTGCCCTGTTCCTTGGGCTGGCCACGATGACAAACGTGTCATCCTCGCTTGAGGTCTTTCTGACGGCGAATGGCCTGACAATGCTGGCTGTGGGCACGGTGGTCGGGGCGGTTTTCGCAACCGTTCTGTATATGATCACCGTTTTGTCGATCCCACTGCTGCTGGATCGCGAGTTGGATTTTGTCACGGCAATGATTGCAAGCTTTACCTATGTGTCCGGGAACTTTCCGGTGATGCTGGCATGGGGGGTGATCATCGCTGTTTTGACGTTTCTGGCCATGGTGCCCTGGTTTCTGGGCCTTCTGGTGGTCCTGCCACTGTTGGGCCACGCCAGTTGGCACCTGTATAGGCAAATCACCCAAGTCGAAGGCGAGGACGCATCGTCCTGAGAAAACCGGTCAGGGATACTGTGCCGGATTGTTGGTCGACAACCGTGCAGCGGCGAAAATCGCCGTTGCATCGTGCCCGAGATATTTCAGAACCACGGGTTCCGGTGTCGAAGGGTTGGCCGGGCTTATGGCCGTGCCGCGCCACTGAACTGCTGTTCCCGTCGGATCGGGTGCAATCATATAAACACGACTGTTCTGACCCGCTCGCTGAGAGGTCAGCATATAGACGGAACTGCCGGTGCAGGCGACGATCCCCTGTATTTCGCGCGCCTGTGGTGTTGCTTCGGGCATCGCGGCGCGCGACACATATCCGCGTATCAACGTGCATTGGGCCAGTGGTCGGGCGTGCAGCAAGGTCATACGGTGCGAGGCCGAGACGCTTTCGATCACGGCATAAAACCCCGGAGAAAACGCAGTTCTGGCGATCATGTCCACACCTGATCCCAGGAACTCGGTCAAGGCCGCTACTGCGGGGTGGTCCTCGATCTTTTCAATTTCGTCCAGCGGCTTCAGGAGAATGCGCGCATCCACGTCGAAAAATCGGCAGATGCGATCCAGAACATCCGGCCGTGGAACACTTTCGCCTGAAAGATACCTGTTGAATTGCGTCCGATTCACGCCAAGCTTGCGGCACAGTGCTGAGACTGACCGATACCTTCGTGCCAGTTGCCGCAGGTTCGCACCAAACATCGCGCGAAGTTCAGACGGGCTGCGAATGTCGTCGGTCATGGATGCCCACGCCTTGCTGAGTTTCCCGAAAAACCATCGCAACACCGGGCCAGACCCTGGCGCGCATTCAAAAATCGTACAGATTGACCCCAAGCAACGTATCCCCACGTCGCGTTGCGGCATCGAGGCTAATGCCATTAAGTGCAATGGCAATAGGCTTTATGTGAAAATACCTGATCCTTATTCGGAAAAGCCGGCCCTATGGCAAATTTAGCGCATAGAAGGGCGCGTGGGTTGGTTTTAAAGATGCCCACCAACCTCAAATAGTGTTCCCGCCTTGGGTGCAAGAAAAGTCCCAAGGCGGGTACGTTGTTCAGTCGCCGCGCAGTAGGGCCGCCACGCCGGTGCGGGCGATTTCCATCAGGCCCAGCGGGCGCATCAGGTCAGCAAAAGCGTCGATCTTGTCCGGCGCGCCGGTGATCTCGAAGATGAAAGAGTTCAGAGTGCTGTCGACCACATTGGCGCGGAAGATGTCAGCCAGGCGCAGCGCCTCGACGCGTTTGTCGCCTTCTCCCACGACTTTTATGATGGCCAGTTCGCGTTCAACCGACGGGCCTTCGACCGTCAGGTCATGCACGTCATGGACAGTCACGATCCGGCCCAGCTGCGCCTTGATCTGCTCGATCACCTGCGGCGTGCCGGTGGTGACAATGGTGATGCGGCTCAGGTGTCCTGTGTGATCCACCTCGGCCACGGTAAGGCTTTCGATGTTATATCCACGCCCCGAGAACAGCCCAATCACGCGGGCCAGGACACCGGGTTCGTTTTCGACCAGCACGGCAATGGTGTGGCGTTCCTGCACGTCCGAAAAAGTAGGCCGTAGGTTATAGGCCGAATGGCGGTTGGAGCCTTTTTTGATATGTAGGGCAGACATTTATGTCCCTTTCATCATCCTGTGTTTGCCGGGCGCAATGGTCGCCCGGCGGTAATCCTCGGACGGTATCAGACCAGAACCGAACCTTTGCTGTCGATCACGCCCTGCGTTTCGGCCTCACCCAGAAGCATCTCGTTATGCGCTTTGCCGGACGGGATCATCGGGAAGCAATTCTCGTGCTTTTCAACCAGACAGTCGAAGATTACCGGACCGTCGTAGTTGATCATTTCCATGATTGCGTCGTCCAGATCGGCGGGGTCGGAACACTGGATGCCTTTGGCGCCGAACGCTTCAGCGAGTTTTACGAAATCGGGCAGGGCTTCGGACCAGGAATGCGAATACCGCTCGCCATGCAGTAGCTCTTGCCACTGGCGGACCATGCCGAGGCGTTCGTTGTTCAGGATGAACTGCTTGACCGGAAGACGGTACTGAACGGCCGTTCCCATCTCCTGCATGTTCATCAGCCACGAGGCTTCACCGGCGACGTTGATCACCAGCGCGTCCGGATGTGCCATCTGCACGCCGATCGAAGCGGGGAAGCCGTAGCCCATGGTGCCCAACCCGCCCGATGTCATCCAGCGGTTGGGATCTTCGAACCCAAGATACTGTGCCGCCCACATCTGATGCTGGCCAACCTCGGTGGTGATATAGCGGTTATACTTTTTCGTCAGTTCTTCAAGTCGTTGCAGCGCATATTGCGGTTTGATCGACTTTTCGCTGTTGGTGTAGGACAGACAGTTGATCTTACGCCACTCAGAGATCTGCGCCTGCCATTTCTTGACAGCCGCTGCATCGGTCTTGCGCCCGCGTGACTTCCACACCTTCAGAATGTCTTCCAGAACATGCGCCACGTCGCCGACAATTGGAATATCCACACGGATGACCTTGTTGATCGAAGACGGATCAATATCGATATGGGCTTTCTTCGACTTTGGAGAGAACGCGTCGATGCGCCCGGTGATCCGGTCGTCGAACCGTGCACCGATGTTGATCATCAGGTCACAGCCGTGCATCGCAAGGTTCGCCTCGTAGAGGCCATGCATCCCCAGCATACCCAACCAGTTTTCGCCTGAGGCGGGGTAAGCGCCCAGACCCATCAGGGTTGAGGTGATCGGGAAGCCCGTGGAATCCACCAGTTCGCGCAACAACTGGCTGGCTGCGGGGCCAGAGTTGATGACACCACCGCCCGTATAGAAAACCGGCTTCTTGGCTTTCTCAATGGCTGCAACAAGCTCGTTGATTTCCTCCAGATCGCCTTTCAGCACCGGCTGGTAATGCGAGGTCGAAGGTTTCGGACTGTTGTATTCACCCGTGGCAAACTGCACATCCTTGGGAATGTCGATCAGAACCGGGCCGGGACGACCCGATTTGGCCACATGGAAAGCCTCGTGCAGCGTCTCGGCCAGCGAATTCGTGTCCTTTACCAGCCAGTTATGTTTGGTGCAGGGGCGCGTGATGCCAACGGTGTCGGCCTCCTGAAAGGCATCCGATCCGATCATGAAGGTCGGGACTTGTCCGGTCAGAACCACAATCGGGATCGAATCCAGCAACGCATCGGTCAGGCCGGTAACTGCGTTTGTGGCACCGGGACCAGAGGTTACAAGCGCAACACCTGGCTTGCCGGTCGACCGCGCATAGCCTTCGGCGGCGTGGATTGCACCCTGTTCGTGACGCACCAGAATGTGACGAATGTCGTTTTGCAGAAAGATCTCGTCATAGATCGGTAGGACGGCGCCACCGGGGTATCCGAATACCGTGTCCACGCCCTGATCCTTAAGGGCCTGAACTACCATCTTTGCGCCGGTCATCTCACGTGTCATCTGCTTTGCTCCGTTCGCGACATGTGTCTTGCGTTTGACAAAAAAAAGCCCCCGAAATTTCGGAGGCGCATGGGTTCGATTATGGTTTACCGTTACCGGCCCATGCGCGTGGTTCCTACGATTACGACTAGCGTTCTCATCGCCAGAGGCTCCTTTTTGCTTGGAGGGGACATTATGGTCGGTGGGGAGGAGCGTCAACAGGCAAATCCACCAATTTTCTATCTCAATGGCGGTATTTTGCGAAATTTTGTTGCGCAGATTGCCGCATGCTGGGAATTTCCGGGAAAAGGGCAGTCGTTTTCCTGAGGGCGGGACAGGTATGAAGGTCTGAATGCGTCAGGCCGATGTCTGAAACTGGCATGATCCGGTGATTTGTCTGCGTCACGCTGACCCTGTGGTCGCAAACGAGGGAGGCGGAGCATGTTACAGGACCTGGTAGATCTGGGACGATATCCGATTGATCGCCCGGATTCGCCAGCTTACAGGCGATTGATCGGGGATTTGCGGCGCGAGTTGGAACAGGACGGCTGTGCGGTTCTGCCGGGTTTCGCACATGCGCAAGGGATCGAGCTGTTGGTGCAGGAGGCCGACGAGGTGGCGCCCAATGCACACCGGTCTTTCAATCGCACAAATGCCTATTTCACCAAAGACGACCCACGGTTCGACGCCGCCCATCCGATCAGACGGTTCTATGACCGGTCGAACGCGTTTGTTCCTGCTGACAATTTTGCGCATTCCGGTCCTTTGCGCAGGATTTACGAGTTTAGCGGATTTCTTCCCTTCATTCGGGATGCGCTGGATGAGCCTGAGGACCGCTTCTTTCGTTACGATGACCCTCTGGCAGATGTGATCATCAATGTCGTGGAAGAGGGGCAGGGCTTTCCCTGGCATTTCGACACCAACAACTACACCGTGACACTGGCGATCCAGAATGGCGAGCAGGGCGGTGCATTCGAATACGCACCCAATCTGCGCACAGCCGAGGATGAGAATTTCGATCAGGTCGCGTCGGTTCTGGACGGAAACAATGAGCGCGTTCATCGGTTGGAGCTGCGACCTGGGGACTTGCAGATATTCAAAGGCCGCTACTCCCTGCACAGGGTCGCCCCGGTCAAGGGCACGCGGCGGCGGTATGTGGGTATCTTTTCATTTGTCGAGGCCGAAGGCATGTGTGGTGGGATCGAACGGACGCAGCAGCTCTATGGACGCGTGTTGCCACACCATTATGAGCGTGCGGGTTTGCGAAAAGATCAGTTGCTGGATTGAAGGGGCACTACCGGAGGTCAAGGCTCCCGCCCGTCGTCAACGCGCCTGTGGCGCGTCTTCTCTGGTTGGGCCGGGTAGCGCGCTGCGCGCTGCGGCCGCGCATCGATCAGAAGCCGACCCCGGTGCCTTGCAGCATGCCATGTTCCAGCGCGTAGCGGGTCAGCCCGGCGGTCGAGGATATTCCCAGTTTGCGCTTGATGTTCTTGCGATGCGTTTCAACCGTTCGCACCGAGATATCCAGCTTTTGCGCAACTTCTTTGTTTGATTTGCCCTGCGCCAGTTCCAGCAGAATTGTTTGCTCGCGCCCAGTCAGCGCCTCGCGTGCGTTGTCGCCTTTGGGTTTCAGGGACCCACTTGCGCCTGTGCACAGATACTGCTCACCCCGCATGACCGCATCGATGGCCTGCTTGATCTCTTCGGTTGGGACATCTTTGAGAACATAGCCTTTTGCGCCGTGGCTGAGCGCGGTCGAAATATACTCGGGGCTGTCGTGCATCGACAGGATCAGGATGCGCGTATCGGGCAGACGTTCCAGAATGATCTCCGTGGCGCTGAGACCGCCGAGGCCAGGCATGTTCAGGTCCATCAGGATGACATCGGGGGCGAGGCCAACCGCCTGATCCACCGCGGCCTGACCGCTGCCGAGAGTTCCAACCACTTCGATATCGTCGTAGCTTTCAAGGATCGACTGAATGCCCTCGGCCACCATGGGATGATCGTCGACAATAAGAACTCGGATGTTTTTGGCGCTCATGTACCGGCCTTTCGGTTCGGAGTTGCGTCTTCCTGCGGAGGCAACAGGTGGCTCAGCGGCAGGCTGGCCTCGATTACCGTACCGCCGCGCGGTCCGCGTGATGACAGAATACGCAGCGATCCGTCAAGTTGCTCAATTCGCTCCTGCATGTTGCGCAGACCGATGCCGGTGGTTGGGGTTCCGGATTCTGCGCGCAACCCACGGCCATTGTCGGTGATCCGCATGGTTGCGCCGTTCTTGTGGCCGCGCAGGTCAATCGTCACATAAGAGGCATCCGCGTGGCGTTCGATATTTGTCAGCGCCTCTTGTGCGATGCGGTAGAGTGCGATCTTGCTGTCCTGATCCAGCCGGTTGCGGAATACGACGGTGGAAAACTCGGTCTCGATCCCGGTTCGTTCGCGAAAATCGTCGGTCAGAGCCTTCAACGCAGGTCCAAGGCCAAGGTCATCCAGCACGCCGGGGCGCAGGTCGCGGCTGATGCGGCGCACCTCGGTGATAGCGGTGCGAAGATGGTCAATGCCTTTGTCCAGCGGATCGCGCGCGCCTGCATCATCGCCGCGCAACAGCCGGCGGCGCGCATTGTCCAGCGCATAGCGCACACCCACAAGGATCTGGCTTATGCCATCATGCAGTTCGCGGGCAACCCGGCCGCGTTCCTCTTCCTGCGCGTCGAAGACACGCTGCGTCAGTTCTTTCAACTTGGCATCCGCCAACCGTCTCTCGCGAATGTTCAGCAACATGCCCGAAGCAAAAACAATCAGAACCGCAGCAACAACAATGGCGCCGATATACATGAAGGTGCGCTGCACGCGGGTCTCAACCTCGGCCCTTGCGTTGGCGACTGTGGCGACAATGTCGTCAATGAAGACCCCGGTACCCACGACCCAGCGCCAGTCCTGCAACCCGACGACATAGGCGATCATCTGCGCCTCATCCCCGGTCGAGGGTTTTTCCCACATGAAGCTGTGCCACCCGGCTCCCTGACGGGCGAGGCGAATGAACTCGTCAACGATAGGTGTGCCATCGCTGTCGGTCAGACCTTCCCAGTTGCGGTTGATGAATTGTGTCTGACGGGGGCTGACCAGATTGTTGCCATCATAATCGTAAACGAAAAAGAACCCGTCCTGCCCATAGATCATTGCCGAAAGTATCTGCGAGACAAGGTTCTTCGACACCTCATCGTCCGGTTCAGCGCGGCCATAGATATAGGCAAAACCATTGCGCGCCTGCGTCACGTAGTTGCGCAGTTCTTCTTTCTTGGCCTCGATCAGGCTGCGCTCCAGGGCTTCGATCTCGCGCTCAGCGGTCGCACGCGCCTCATATGCGACAAGCACAGCGATTGCTGCCACGGCCACAACCAGCGGGATTGCGGCCACCAGCGACAGTTTCTGCGCATAGGTCAGCGAAATCAGATGTCGGATTCTTTGCATGGACGAATCGATACGCAAGCGGCGGCAAAAATGCAAAAAGATTGGCGTTGGTCGGTGAAATTCCGGTATTTGGGCCGTATTTGTTGGAGTTTTCATTCGGAAATTTCACCGCATCCCCCAAAGAAATCGATTCTCTACGCAGTAGTAGGTATTCCCTTTCGCTTCGCTCACATTAGGCTGACGCGCACTGAATGCGACAGGTCCGGTTCTGCCGGATCGTGACTATGAAGGGGAGGAACACTCATATGGATCGTCGTTCATTTCTGAAAAAATCCGCGCTGGGCGGTTCGGCAGCCGCAGCAACCGCTCTGGCGGCTCCGGCCTATGCACAGGGACAGCGCACACTGACCATGGTGACCTCGTGGGGTCGTGGTCTGGCTGGCGTGTTTGACAGCGCGCAGCGTTGTGCCGACAGCATCAACGCCATGTCGGATGGCAGCCTGAATGTTGAGATCAAGGCGGCAGGCGAACTGGTTGGCGCGTTCGAGGTGTTTGACGCGGTGTCGTCCGGTCAGGCCGACATGTATCACGCCGCTGACTATTACTTTGTCGGTCAGCACCCGGGCTATGCGTTCTTTACGGCAGTGCCTTTCGGCATGACCGCACAGGAACTGGTGAACTGGTACTATCATGACGGCGGTATGGAGCTGCATGATGAGCTGGGCGAAATCTTTGGCCTGAAGTCCTTCCTAGCCGGTAACACCGGTGCGCAGGCGGGCGGCTGGTTCTCGAAAGAGATCAACAGCCCCGAAGACTTCAATGGTCTGAAGTTCCGTATGCCCGGTCTGGGCGGTAAAGCTCTGGGCAAACTGGGCGCGTCCGTTCAGAACATCCCCGGTTCCGAAGTGTATCAGGCGCTGTCGTCCGGCGCGATTGACGGAACCGAGTGGATCGGACCCTGGGCCGACGAAAAGGCAGGCTTCCAGGAAATCACCAAGACCTACTACACCGCGGGCTTCCACGAGCCGGGCGCAGGTCTGTCGCTGGCAACCAACCGCGACGTGTTCAATGAACTGACCCCGGCCCAGCAGAAGATCATCGAGATCGCTGCCGCCGAAGCGCACCAGTGGAACCTGGCGCAGTTCCTGGCCAACAACGGTGCCGCCCTGCAGCGCCTGCAGGCCGGTGGCGTCAAGGTTTTGGAATTCCCCGACAGTGTCTGGGATGCGTTCGGCAAGGCCAGCCAAGAGGTTCTGGACGAGAACATGGGCGACGAGCTGTTCAAGAAGATCTACGACAGCGCAATGCCGTCGATGGCGGCTTCGTCGGCATGGAACAACCTGTCGTCGGGTGTCTACACCGCACAGCGTGACCGTGTTCGCGGCTAAATCTTCCTGATCAAAGGAAAAACGGTTTCCCCGCGCCTTGCGGGGAAACCTTTCCCGTTGCGCGAAAGGACTTGGGCAAGCCACAATAGGCCTGCGCGCAACTGAGACGACCTGGGGACAACATGCAGGACGAAAACGGTATCTCGTTCTTCGGCGCCCTGTGGAATGGACTGGTTTGGTTCATTCAGAACATTGCCGAAGCCTTCTATAATTTCGGATATGCGATCACGCATCCGCAGCTCTGGCTGGACTGGTCTGACAAGGCGTCGATCATGCGCTTTGTCTATTACGGCGGTTCGGTCGAATTCTTCTTTGTGGTGTTCACCTTCTTTCTGGTTCTGACAGCCGTCGGGTTGTATTACAGAAACTTCATGTGGGCCATCGTGCGTGGCCTGGAAGGGTTTGCAAACACCACTGGGCGGTTCTTTGCCTGGGCGGGTCTGCTGATGGTAATCCAGCAGATTGTCATCGTATTCATGCAACGGGTCTTTACCCGTCCCGATATGTCCTTCGGTCTGGGAATACCGTTCCAGATGGATATCAGCTGGTTCGCGGAAGAGCTGAAACTGTATAACGCCATGGTCGTCTGTCTGTGCTGTACATACACATTTGTGCAGGGCGGGCATGTGCGCGTTGATCTGATCTATGCCGGTATCAGCCACCGCGCCAAGCGCGTGGTCGATATGTGCGGTGCGTTACTGTTCATGATGCCAATGGCGGTGCTGACCTGGATGTACGGCTGGTTCTTCCTGTGGCGTCACCTGATCGTGCCGAACCCTTCGGCCAGTGACGCGCTGGACCGTCTGGTAGCCAAGTCCCGTGCCTTGCGCTGGAACGTGGAAACCATCGGGTTCAGCCCCAACGGGTTCAATGCCTACTTCCTGTTCAAGATCCTTCTGGTGGCGTTTGCGGCCATGGTGTTCCTGCACGCCATCGCGTTTTTGTACCGGTCGTATCTGGAATACGTGGAAGGGCCGGACAGCATCGGAAAATACCTCGACAAGGACAGCCTTGGTGAGGGCGAAGAAGCCTATGAAGGCGCGCATTAAGGGCGGAGACAAAGACAATGCTATTCGGACTTGATGGCGTCGAGATAGGCCTCATTATCGTATTCTTTTGCCTTTTCGGGGGCATTCTTTCCGGCTTTCCGGTGGCTTTTGCCATCGGCGGGGCGGGGATCATATCCTTTGGCATCATCGCCGCGCTGGACAGTGCGGGGTTGCTGATCCACCAGGCGATTGATGTTGGATCGCAAAGTTATCGGGACCTTGTGAATTCCGGGATCAAGCCGGACACCATATCGGTGTTCCGATACCCGGATTTGCCAAGGCTCGCCGAACCGGTTTTTGCCTCGGGCTGGGAAACCGCGCTGGACCGCAACGTTTCGTTCATCGTGAACCGCATGAACGAGCGCGTACTGGCCGGACAATCCATCGAGACCCTTCTGGCCGTGCTCATGTTTGTTCTGATGGGCATCACGCTGGAACGTTCGAAGATTGCCAATGATCTGCTGACGACGATGGCACGTGTTTTTGGCCCGCTTCCGGGTGGTCTGGCCGTGTCAATTGTGGTTGTGGGGGCGTTTCTGGCGGCTTCGACCGGTATCGTTGGCGCGACCGTTGTGACGATGGGCCTGCTGGCGCTTCCAACCATGTTGCGCAACAACTATTCACCGGAACTGGCGACCGGTGTGATCGCGGCATCGGGCACCTTGGGGCAGATCATTCCGCCGTCGATCGTGATCGTCCTACTGGGCACATTGGCAGGAGATCTGTATTCGACAGCCCAGGAAACCAGGGCTGTTGAGGCCGGTTGCACCGACGCGCTGACCTATCTGGGTGAGCCTGCGGTTGTCTCGGTCGGGACATTGTTCCAGGCTGCGCTGTTGCCAGGGATCATGCTGGCGCTGCTCTATGCGCTCTATGCCTTTGGTTATGCATTGCTGAATCCACACAAAGCGCCCGCTGTGGCTGTGTCCGGTGGTTCCGGGGAACCCATTACGCGGTCAGAAGGCCTGACATGGTTGCTGGGTGCGCCTGTAGCCCTGATCGTCGGCGCGGTCCTTTTGGGCAATGTCGGTGTGATCGGAAGCCAGAACATCTCGGTCTCGGCCTTCTCGGATATCGGCGAGGGTGCGTCGCTGCGGACCAACGTATCGGAAGAATGCAAGGCGTCAATGATCGACCTGCATGGGCAGGCTGCATGGGATCAGGCGGTTTCCGAGCAGGAAGCCATTGATGCCGCGGGCGGCACAACCCAAGCGCATCGCCTGACAGAAGAGGAACTGGCTGCTGAACAGCAAAAAAGGATTGCCGATGCGGCACCGATCGGCACCGGAGTGGCGGTTACCCTCGTCCTGCTGGGTCTGACCCTGGTTCTGGGCCGAGGGATCGCACCGTCGCGGTCACCGCAACCGCTGATACTTGGCGCAATCGGGCTGCTGCTGATGGCGTTGGTCGATATCCTGATAATATCGCCTACCACATCCTCTGGCGTGACTTTCGTGCTGCTCGCCCTGCCGTTCGCGCTGGCCATGTATGGTTGCAAAGAGGCTGCGGCCCGCTGTGCCACAAACGATCTGATCCGCGTGGTCTTCCCGCCGCTTGTTCTGATCATCGCGGTGCTGGGCTCGATCCTGGGAGGTGTCACCAATCCGACACCGGCGGCTGCGCTGGGCGCGGGTGGCGCGATCATGCTGGCCGCCTATCGCAAGCTGCAGGATCAGGGCCGTTCGGGCAAAGTGGTCATCTGGTCGACCTTCGCCGTTGTCATTGCACTGCTGATGGGGGTCAACTTTGACCTGCGTATCAATCAAGGCAGTGTGACGGTGGAAACCTGGATCGCCTTCATCATTGCTTATGCGGCCTACCTTTACGCCCTGTTCGGGCTGCTGTACGGATGCTGGGTGCTCTATTCCAGCGGTGTTTTGACCCCGGTGGTGCGTGAGACAGCCAAAGTGACCTCGATGGTGTTCACCATCCTCATCGGATCGCAGTTGCTGAACCTCGTGGTGATTTCATTCGGAGGGGAGCATTATATCCAGCAATTCCTGAAGAGCTTTGACAACGAGTTCACGGTTTTCCTGATCGTGATGCTGGTGCTGTTCATTCTGGGGTTCGTGCTGGATTTCCTCGAGATCATCTACATCGTGATCCCCATCGTGGGCCCGGTGATCTATGGCGGCTCGTTCGATCCGAAATGGGTCACGATCATGGTGGCGGTGAACCTTCAGACGTCGTTCCTGACGCCACCTTTCGGGTTTGCGTTGTTCTACCTTCGGGGGGTTGCGCCGAAAGAGGTCACAACTGGTCATATCTATCGCGGGATCGTTCCGTTTGTTCTGATCCAGGTTATGGGGATCGCGATCTTGTGGTTCTTCCCGACGATTGTCACGATCGTTCCGGACCTGATGCCAAACTGATCCGATCCGGAAGAGAATATTGCAAAGGGGGCCGATTGGCCCCCTTTTCTGTTTGTTTCGGGCAAGGGGCCAGCCCCTTCTTGGCCTGCGGCCAATTCATCCCCGGGATATTTATAGCCAGATGAAGATGCGGATCAGGTGAACTGGATCAGGTCCCAGCGATTGCCGAAGGGATCACGCCAGACAGCGACGATGCCATAGGGTTCGTGGCGTGGGTCTTCTTCGAAGTGGACATCCCCAGCGCGCATATCTGCGTGGTCACGATAAAAGTCATCGGTTTGCAGGAAGAACCCAACGCGCCCGCCGGTCTGGTTGCCTATGGCGGCGGTTTGTTCAGGTCCGTCAGCCTTTGCCAATAGAAGGCATCCGCTGTCCGAACCTGGAGGCGCGATGAGAACCCAGCGCTTGCCATGGCCGAGGTCGATGTCCTTGATGAGTTGGAAGCTGAGTGTCTTTGTATAAAACAAGATGGCGTCGTCGTAATCCGGCACAACAAGGGTGACGGCATGCAGGCTTTGTTTCATCGCGCGGTCAGCCTTTGGTCGGATGCCGGTCAGGGAGCTGGATATTGGCGACCTGTTCGGCGATTGGCGGCGCCGACAAGGGGTGATGCGATGTGCCGGAATAAGCATCCGGATCACTGATCTTTTGCCACCCCCCCTGAATATACGCCTCAAGCCCAGAAAACTTGGCTTTGTAGCCCATCTTGGGACTGCCGGGGACCCAGTACCCCAGATAGATATAGGGCAGGCCCGCCTCACGTGCGATGTCGATATGGTCGAGGATCATGTAGGTGCCGAGTGAGTTCTGCGGCTGTTCCGGGTCGTAGAAGGAATAGACCATGCTTAGCCCGTCATCGAGCACATCGGTCAGGCTGACGGCGATCAACTCGCCCGTTTCAGGATCGGCATATTCCACAACGCGGCTGCGGATCGGTGTTTCCTCGATCATCGCGGCGAATTCGAAAACGTCCATGTCAGCCATGCCACCATCGGCGTGCCGGGTGTCAAGATAGCGGCGAAACAGCTCGTATTGCTCATCCGTGGCCCATGGCGAGGTTGCGCGGCGTTCCAGATACCCGTTCCGCTTTGCCGTGCGTTTCTGGCTTTTGGTCGGACGGAAGGCTGAAACATCGATCCGGGCCGACAGGCAGGCTGCGCAATCCGTGCACGAAGGCCGGTAGAGTACATTCTGAGACCGGCGAAATCCTTGTTGAGACAGGGAATTGTTCAGCTGTTCAGCCCCTTCGCCTTGCAGGGCGGTGAACAGTTTACGTTCCATCCTGCCGCCAAGATAAGGGCAGGGCTGCGGTGCCGTGACATAGAATTGTGGCGCAATTGGCAGCGTATGTCGCATGAAATCCCCATCCAGCCTCGGGAGGGATGATAGCAACCGTTCCCGAGACCGCCAAGTGTTTCACGCAACCTTGCGTTAGGCCCGTTGATTGATCATGACGGTGCCCAGAAAACTGTCGGTCAGACCCTGGCCACGGGCGCTGGTCATCATCATGATGACCGAGATGATCTGGACCACGGGAAAGGCCATGCTGACGAAATAACCAGCTGTGTGGGCAAGCGCCTTGCCCAGATCCATTCGTTCTCCGAACGCATCGCGCAGCTCGATCCCCATAAAGCGCATACCCAGCGTGGCTGAGCCGTTGGCGATGGTCACCACCCGGTAGACGAAGCTGACAACCGCGTAGATCAGGGCCAGGAAAAACAGACCCAGAAAAGCGGTTAAAAGGATTGCCACCGTGCAAAGCAGCGAAATGAACGCGATATCGAACAGCCAGGCGACAAAGCGTTTGGTTGTCACCGAACGATAGAAATCAGGTTGGGTGTCCGGGTCGGGCAGATGGTTCATTCGAAAGGTCCGTAAAACAGGGGTAGGGGGACCCTGTCCCGAAACACCGGGGCAGGGCAAGGTCAATCAGGCGGGCTCGCCCTTGCCGTCTTCGTCATGGCTTTCGCGGGCGCGTTCATCCATGAATTGATCGAATTCGGCTTTATCTTTGGCGTCACGCAGGCGGCGCAAGAAGGCTTCGAAATCCTGTTGTTCGCGTTCCAGGCGGGCCAGGGTATCTGCTTTGTAGGCGTCAAAGGCGCTGTTGCCCGAGGGCTTCATTGCACTCATGTGGCTGTGCCAGGATTTGCGGCGGTTGCAGGATTTGCTGAACATGCGTTTGCTCCAGATCATATAGGCCAGCAGGGCAAGGCCAACGGGCCAGAAGAAGATGAAACCAAGAACCATGGCGGCGATCCAGGCCCCTTTGCCTTTGTCATCCAGCCAAGCTTCGGTTCGGTAAAGCCATCCCGGATTCGCGGGGACGGCGGGGTCGGACAATGCGGTCATTTGAGCTCTCCAGGGTTGATGTAAACTCTATTCACATTGCATAGATGGGGTACCGTTTGGACGGGTGCAAGGGGTAATGTGAAAAAGATTTACATTATGCAATCCGGTTGACGTTTCAGGATCTGGCTCGCAGGGTCCGGGTATGGATAAGACGGACAACAAAGCTGCCCCTGCACTAAAGGACATTCTTGAACTGGAAACGCAGGTCTGGGTGGCGCTGGTTGAAGGTGATGCAAGCGCCGACCGCGCCTTGCTGAGCACGGATTTTCTGGGCGTTTATCCCACAGGATTTGCCAATCGGGACGATCACGTCGGGCAATTTGCAGATGCGCCAACGATGGCCGAGTTTGATCTGAGTGACGCTCGGTTACGCGTTCTGACCCCGGATATCGTCTTGCTGTCCTACCGTGCCGATTACCTGCGCCCGGGTGCAGATCGGCGCGAGGCGATGCTGATTTCATCTTTGTGGGAACGAAGAAACGACGTTTGGGTCAACAGCTTCAGTCAGGACACGCCGGTTCAGGAAACCTGATCAGAATGCCCCATTGACGATTACGTCCCGCAATGCGCAGGGTGCGCGCATGACTGACGCTCTTGCCATTACCCGCCTTCCGCGTGCGTTTGATCCGTCCCTGGGCGATGAAGCCCGCGCTCTGATACCTGATCTGTCGCAGGAGATGGGAGAGCTGGTGGCGGGGGCGGCCGGGTCCAGCCCATATCTTAAAGGCCTGATAGAGCATGAAAGGGAATGGTTGCCTGATGCCTTAGTGCGCCCGGACCAGGCGCTGACTGAAGTCATGGCGGATGCGCGTGAGCTGCCGCCGGATCAGCTGAAATCCGGCTTGCGGCAGGCCAAGCGGCGTGTGGCGCTGTTGACCGCGCTTGCCGACATCGCAGGTGCCTGGCCGCTTGAGAAAGTCACCGCGGCACTGACCGATTACGGGGCACTGGCCGCAGATGTTGCGGCCAAGGCCGAGATTGCGACGTTGATCCGGCGCAACAAACTGCCGGGTATGACCGAGGACGATATCGAAACTGCCGCCGGGATGGTCATTCTGGCCATGGGCAAGATGGGCGCGCATGAGCTGAACTACAGCTCGGATATCGATCTGATTGTGCTGTTTGATGAGACACGGTTTGACCCCGACGACTTCTACGAGGCCCGGCAGGGTATGGTGCGGGCAACGCGGAACTTCTGCGCGACGCTTAGCGACAAGACTGCCGATGGCTATGTTTTCCGTACAGATCTGAGGCTGAGACCTGATCCCGCCGTAACACCGGTCTGCATGGCGATGGAGGCCGCTGAACGGTACTACGAAAGCCTTGGCCGCACGTGGGAGCGCGCAGCATATATTAAGGCCCGCCCCTGCGCCGGAGACTTGGCCGCGGGGCAGCGGTTTCTGGACACATTGCGCCCTTTTGTCTGGCGTCGCCATCTGGATTTTGCCGCCATTCAGGACGCGCATGATATGCGTCTTCGAATTCGCGAAAACAAGGGTACGGGCGGGGCCTTGTCGATCCCCGGCCACGACATGAAGCTGGGGCAGGGCGGTATTCGCGAGATCGAGTTCTTCACCCAGACCCGTCAGTTGATCGCAGGTGGCCGCGATCCGGATTTACGGGTGCGCGGAACGGTCCCGGGGTTGGCGGCGTTGGCGTCAAAAGGCTGGGTGCCGCAGGATGTCGCGGACAAACTGACCGATCATTATCGGGCGCATCGCGAAGTCGAACACCGCATTCAGATGGTTCATGATGCACAGACGCATAAGGTGCCGAAATCACCGGAAGGCATCGAACGCATCGCCTGTCTGATGGGGATCGGCAGCGACGAACTGAAACAGGACCTGAAAAACCGCCTGACGGAAGTACACGAACTGACCGAAGGTTTTTTTGCGCCCGGGCCCGGTCCTGCACCTGTGGCGGCGCAGGATGTGGAGTTTGACCAGAGTGTTCTGGCCCGGTGGACGACCTATCCGGCCTTAAGGTCCCAGCGCGGGTCGCGGATATTCGAACGGTTGCGGCCCGAGCTGCTGTCGCGTCTTGCCAAGACCGCCAAACCGGACGAGGCGTTGATGGCGCTGGACGGGTTTCTGTCAGGCCTTCCTGCCGGGGTGCAGCTGTTTTCATTGTTCGAGGCCAATCCGCAACTGATTGACCTACTGGTCGATATCGTTGGCACGTCTCATGCTCTGGCCTCGCATCTGTCGCACAATGCCTTGGTTTTCGATGCGGTGATCGGCGGCAGTTTCTTTGCCGATTGGCCGGGGCAGAAGGCTTTGCAAATCGAACTGGCCCGTGCGCTGGCGGAAGAGCCTGACTATGAAACCCGGCTCGACCTTGCGCGGCGCTGGTGTAAGGAATGGCATTTCCGGGTCGGTGTCCACCACTTGCGCGGTCTGATCGACGGGGCACAGGCAGGCCGGCAATATGCAGAGCTTGCACAATCGGTGATTGCCGCCATCCTGCCATATGTTGCCGAAAATTTCGCCCGCAAACACGG
This sequence comes from Ruegeria sp. YKSF131, assembly GCF_059612645.1. Taxonomy (NCBI): domain Bacteria; kingdom Pseudomonadati; phylum Pseudomonadota; class Alphaproteobacteria; order Rhodobacterales; family Roseobacteraceae; genus Ruegeria; species Ruegeria sp. YKSF131. Next base: position 62,992 of record NZ_JBXWQZ010000004.1, read on the forward strand.
GCCCGCACCGGGGCGCGGAGCGGCGGTGTTGGGCATGGGGTCGCTGGGCGCAGGACGGATCAATTCGCAATCCGATCTGGACATGATTGTGATCTATGACCCGCAGGATCAGGACATGTCCGATGGTCCGCGCCCTCTGGCCACGCGCACCTATTATGCGCGGTTCACGCAGGCGCTGATCACAGCACTTTCAGCTCCGATGTCACAGGGGCGGCTGTATGAAGTTGACATGCGCCTGCGCCCGTCCGGCAATCAGGGGCCGGTCGCCACCAGTTGGGCCAGCTTTACCAATTATCAGCAGAACGAGGCCTGGGTGTGGGAACATCTGGCCCTGACCCGTGCTCATGTCGTTGCGGGTGATGCCGGTTTGGCAAATGATATCGAAGCGTTCCGCGCCGGGTTTCTGTCGCGCCCACGCGAGCGGGACAATGTCTTGCGCGAAGTCGCCGAGATGCGAACGCGCCTGGCCGCAGCCAAGGCACCTGCCGGGATTTGGGATGCCAAAAACGGGCCCGGCCGCCTGATGGACATCGAACTGATGGCCGAAACCGGTGCCTTGCTGGCAGGGACTACGGCACGCGATGTGTCCTCGGGCCTCGATGGAGCCGTCGCTGCCGGGTTGCTGGATGTCGCGCAGGCGCAATCCCTGAAAGACTGCTACAGCCTATGCTGGTCGGTGCAATGTGCGGCCCGGCTTCTATCGGGCAAAGTCATCGAGGCGGAGCAGATCGGTGAAGGAGGTGTGGATTTCCTGTGCCGTGCCACCGGGTTTGAACAGGTCGATGCACTGCAACGGGCATTGCAGGAGAGTTACACAACTGCGGCCGACCTGATCGGCAGCGTGATCCAAGAGGGCGAAGATGGCACGCAGCACTGATCCCAATGACCACAAAGGTCTGATCCAGGAAGCTTATCGCATCGAAGGCATCACCCTGCCGGAATGCCGCAGCATATTTCTGGACTGGGCGCTCAGCCTGCCCGAAGAGCGTGACCAGAACACGGCGCTGACCGAGTTGCATGCGGCATACGCGCTGCACAGCCCGGATCATCCCATGACTCAGGTTCTGTCCGAGGGCCTTCAGGCGGCCCAAACCCCGAAACGGCGCGGTGGCTGGCGTTCGCGAAGCCGCTAGGTCTTTTCCATCGGCACATTCGCGACTAAGAGGGCACCATGACCCAATCTGCCGACCGCCCCCGTATCCGCCTGAAACCCAAAGCCAACGCGCGCGGCCTGCGCCATGGCTTCCCTTGGGTCTATGCAAATGACATCGTCACCGACCGCCGTACGCGCAAGATCCCCGCAGGCGCTCTGGCGATTCTCGAGGATGACACTCCCGCAGCGCTTGCGCTGGTGGCGGTCAATCCTGAGTCAAAAATCATGTGCAGGGTGCTGGATCGTGATACCAACGCGCAGTTGGACAATACTTGGTTCGAAACCCGCCTCAGCCGCGCCCTTGCACTGCGTGAACGTCTGTTTGATGCGCCTTTCTACCGTCTGGTCCATGCCGAGGCCGATGGCTTTCCCGGTGTGATCATCGACAGGTTTGGCGATACCTGTGTCATCCAGCCCAACGCGGCCTGGGCCGAGGTGCATCTGGATACGCTCACCGAAGCGCTAATCAAGGTCGCAGGCGTGACGACGGTGCTGAAAAACGCCTCGGGCCGCACGCGCGGGCTGGAAGGGCTCGACGATGAGAACCTGACTTTGCACGGCACAGCACCCGACGCGCCCCTGCCTGTGCCAATGAATGGTGCCACGTATATGGCCGACCTGACCGGAGGTCAGAAAACCGGCCTGTTTTACGATCAACGCCCCAACCAAGCCTTTGCCTCACGGCTGGTACATCCCGGAGCGCAGGTGCTGGACGTGTTCAGTCATGTCGGCGGCTTTGGTCTGGCGATGCTGGCCGCAGGTGCCGGACGGGCCTTATCCGTCGATGGGTCTGCGGCCGCGCTGGAACTGGCCACCAAAGGTGCCGAGGCTTCGGGCCTTGCCGACAGGTTCCAGACCCGGCAGGGCGACGCGTTCGATGTACTGACTCAATTGGGGGACGAGGGTGCGGTTTTTGACGTGGTCATTTGTGACCCACCTGCCTTTGCCCCATCAAAACAAGCGCTGGATTCGGGTTTGCGCGCCTATGAACGTATCGCACGGCTTGCCGCACCTCTGGTCAAACCGGGCGGCTATCTGGGGCTGTGCTCGTGTTCTCATGCCGCCGATCTGGGACGGTTCCGCGATGCCTCCTCCCGCGGGATCGGCCGGGCGGGCCGAAAGGCGCAACTGATCCACACCGGATTTGCTGGGCCGGATCATCCGCAACTGCCGCAACTGGCGGAAAGCGGCTACCTCAAGGCGGTGTTCTACCGCCTATGAAGGCTGTTCTCGACACTTGCGTCCTCTATCCCACGGTCATGCGCGAAATGCTGTTGGGCGCCGCGCGATTGGGATATTTCACCCCGATCTGGTCCGCCCGCATCCTCGAAGAATGGGCCCGCGCCGCCCGCAAGCTGGGCCCGACGGGGGAGGCGCAGGCGCGTGCTGAAATCGCGCTGGTGCAAGCGGCCTGGCCGGATGCCGAACGTCCAGCGAACGAGGGTCTTCAAAACCGTCTGTGGCTGCCGGACGCCGCAGATATCCACGTGCTGGCCACAGCAATCGCGGCTTCCGCTGATCTGATTGTCACGGTAAATGCCAAGGATTTTCCCAGAAATATCCTGACTGATGAAGGGCTTGACCGGCAAGATCCCGACAGCCTGTTGTACAGTTTCTGGCAGTCAAACCCAGAAGGCATGAGCACACTTGCCACACAGGTCCTTGCCGAAGCCGATCGCCTCTCAGGCGAACAATGGACCCTCCGCGCGCTCATGAAAAAAGCCCGGCTTCCGCGATTGGGCAAAGCGCTCGCCATCTGAGCGGGATCCAGCTTCATCTGGCCAAAAATATCCCGGAGAGCGCGAGAGGCTGGCCTCTCGCAGCACAGGCATCACCCGCGTGCCCAACGCTGTTCAAGCTTTTCCAACGCCGCAACACGTTCATCTGTCTTGGGATGGCTCATCAGCCAGGCCGGGACCACCCCGGCGCGCTGCTGTGTCAACTCTTCCAGCTTGTGAAACAGTGATTTCTGCGGGCCGATTCCGATACCGGCTTTTGTCAGCAAAGCTGCTGCGTATTCATCCGCCTCATACTCGTCCTGCCGCGACAGGCGCGAGGCGATCAGCGCGGTCAACGCATTGGCAATCATCGCCCCGACAAAGGGGATGAACCTGTTCAGAACCATGATCAGCGCCGTTCGCATCGCATTCTGCCCTGAAAAATCGATCATCCGCCGCCGTGCGTGACCCAGCGCCACGTGCCCCAACTCATGCGCGATTACACTGGCCATTTCCTCAGCAGAAACCTCTCCGTTGTGAAACTTGCGGTAAAATCCTCGCGTGATGAATATCCGCCCGTCCGGCGCGGCCAGCCCGTTCACCGGGTCGATCTCGTAGATATAGACCGGCACCCGTTCGATCCCGAGCACCGCCGCCAGCCGGTCGGTCATGCGTTTCAGCGCTGGATCGGCAAGTTCCGTCGATTTCGCATCCAGTTCCCGATGGGTGCGCCAGACGGAAATCCGGTACATCACAATTCCATAGGCAATGGCCAGCAGGATCGGGGTCAGGCGAAGCATGGGTTAGATATGGTAGCACTGGGCTTTTAGGGCAAACGAAAAATTCAGGGGCCGCTTTTGGGACAAAGCTACCGCCAGAATTCTGCGATCCTGCGGCAGCTTTGTTGATCTATAGGATGCGATGTAGCAATCAAAGACCTGTAGACGGCTCAACTTCCAGTAAGACGAAAGTCTTCTTTCCATTGACGTCGAATTTCTGAACCACGTCACCGTCGCGAACGACCGTCAGACAACGATAGCGGCCTTCATCTGCTACCATGGAAACACAAACCTGATCCGTATCAGTGATCGCAAATGCTCCCGTACCCGTCCAACCGCCGTTGGTTAATTCGCCACTGACGATATTGTTCGGGTCGTAATAGAAACGGAACGTCTTCTCTCCGGAACTGGCTGTGACCCTGTTTCCGATCAGTAACTCGGCTATCTGTTCTGCATTCAGCTTTTTGCCGCCATTGGCCAATGCCGCTTCAAGGTCAGTTTGCGCGAAGACCGAGCCGCCGGCACAGGTTATTGCGGCCGCCATGAGCAGTGTTCTCAACCGTGGCATGTTCCTTCTCCTTTCATGATGGGGGAAACGTATCGGGATGATTTCCCGCCATACGGAAGTTAGAAGGATTCCGGCCGCGGCACTTGATCGAAAGCTGATATTTCCTGACATTTAGATGACAATTGGCAAAATCCGTTGAGCGACAAACACAGCCGGATGTAAGTTGAACTATGTACAGGTTTTTGGATTTTGAACTTGACCCGGCAAAAGGTTTGAGCCGCAGCGGACATCCGGTGGCATTGGAGCCTCAGGCACTTCAACTGCTTGAATTACTGATTAGAAACCGCAGTCGAATCGTCACCAAGGATGAAATAGTTGATGAAGTCTGGGCCGGAAAGGCCATAACGGACGCAGCTCTGAACACGCGAATCCGCTCTGTACGAAAAGCACTGGGCGATAGCGCGGCGAGTTCGGAGTACATCAAGACGCTTCCCAAGCGCGGGTTTCAGTTCGTTGCGCCGGTCGTTCAAAACGAGCCTTCGGAACAGCAATCTGGCAGGCCTTCAAAACGGCTTGCTCTTGCTGCGAGCATTGTTTCGGCGTGTGCTCTTGCCATTGTCTTTTTTTCTGTCTCCTTTGAACGGCAAGGATTGCCAGATACCGAAACCCCGTCATTGGCTGTTGTTCGTTTTGATAATCTGGGCGGTGATAACGCGGGGCAGTACTTTGTCGATGGTCTTACAGACGATCTGACCACTCACCTGTCACGCAACCGTGACTTGTTCGTCGTTTCCAGCGCGACGATGTTTTCTTATGCGCGTGGCGAGGCGAGCCCGATCGAAATCGCCCGCGAACTGGGGGTCGATTACATCGTCCGGGGCAGCGTCCGACGCGCTGGCGATCGGGTGCGGGTTAGCGGAGAACTTATTGATGTGGATGCCAGCGAAACTATTTGGGCAGAGAGTTTCGAACGGCAAACAACGGGTATCTTTGCGGTTCAGGACGAGATTAGCCAAGCAATCGCCGGGCAATTGTTGCCGGAAATATACCTGTCGGACGCGACGCGCTCACAGGGAAAGCCAACCCAGGACATGGGAGCGTGGGATCTGTACCTTCGCGGTCGGGTGCGTCAATCCGAGTTTACCAAGGAGGCACAAGAGGAAGCCGCAAGCTACGCGCGGGAAGCGATTGCGGCTGATCCTGGTTTTGCCGCAGCCTACAGCCTGTTGGCTCGTGCCCTTGGGACGACTTTCTTCTTCCAATGGGCAGACACCCCGCAGAACACGCTCATATCCGCTACCGAAGCCGCTACGCGAGCTATAGAACTCGACGGTCAGGAAGCGCAGGCCCACGCGGCATTGGGATATATTTACCGGTTTACCGGCGAGGCGGATCCTGCCATCGCAAACCTCGAACGCGCGGTCGCTCTCAATCCCAATGACGCTCGTATCCGTTTGGAACTGGCGCATACTTTCGATTGGTTTCGTATGCAGGACCGTGCGTTGCCGGAGATTGAAATGGCCATCAAACTGAGTCCGCGCGATCCGATGCTGCAGAACATGTACTTTTATAAAGGGCATATCCTGTTTCATCTTGGACGCCACGAAGAGGCGCTGGATACTGCAAGGCAGCTGGGCACTGTCGCGACAAGCAACACCTGGCGTCTGTTTCATCATCTACTGCGCGCCGCAAACCTTGCCGAAATGGATCGACCGGAAGAAGCTCATGAGGCCGTGGAGGCGGCTATGCGCATTAATCCGAAACTTTCAATTTCGGCGATGAAGAGACAGTTCGCAGGATCGAAAAATCATCCAGAAAACCGAAAAATCTGGTTGGCGAGTTTGAAAAAGGCTGGTGTGCCGGATTAGGTGCAAAAAACAAAGATGTTCGAAGACTGGACGCTCGTAAGTTGGAAAATTGGTCGCTATGGCCTCAAACCTGCCATCAGTCTCTACCGCGTCAGCTCGCGCATTCCCTTTTCAAGACCAGCCAGTGTCATGGGCACCATGCGATCTTCAAAGATGTCGCGGATCATGCTGATGGAATGGGTATATTCCCAGTATTTCTCGGGCACCGGGTTGATCCACAGGTTTGACGCCCACTGTTCGCGCGCGCGTTGCAGCCAGACCTGACCAGCTTCCTGATTCCAATGTTCATTGGCACCGCCGGGATAGGCGATCTCATAGGGGCTCATCGAAGCGTCGCCGACAAAGATGCACTTGTAGTCGGACCCATAGGTGCGCAGCACTTCGTGGGTCGGGGTCAGTTGGTTCCAGCGGCGGCGGTTGTCCCGCCAGACCCCTTCATACAGGCAATTGTGAAAGTAGTAATATTCCAGATGCTTGAACTCGGTTCTTGCAGCGGAAAACAGCTCTTCAACCACCTTGATATGCGGGTCCATCGAGCCGCCGACATCCAGAAACAACAGTACTTTGACGGCGTTGTGGCGCTCGGGCCGGGTTTTGACATCCAGATAGCCATGCTCGGCCGTGGCGCGGATGGTGCCGTCCAGATCCAGCTCTTCGGCTGCTCCCTCCCGCGCCCAGCGGCGCAGGCGTTTCAGGGCGACCTTGATGTTGCGGGTGCCCAGTTCAACCGTATCGTCGAGGTTCCTGAATTCCCGTTTGTCCCAGACCTTGACCGCACGCTGGTGACGGCTTTCTTTCTGACCGATACGGACGCCTTCGGGGTTGTACCCATAGGCCCCGAACGGAGAGGTTCCTGCGGTGCCGATCCACTTGTTGCCGCCCTGATGACGGCCCTGTTGTTCCTTGAGCCGTTCGCGCAGTGTTTCCATCAGCTTGTCGAACCCGCCAAGCGCTTCGATCTCGGCTTTTTCCTCCTCCGACAGGTGTTTCTCGGCCATCTTGGCGAGCCAATCGGCAGGGATATCGACAGCTTCCAACACCTGATCGAAACTGATCTCGCCCAAGCCCTCAAAGCTGGCGGCAAAGGCGCGGTCGAATTTGTCGATATTGCGCTCGTCCTTCACCATCGACACCCGGGCAAGGTAATAAAACGCTTCGACATCATAGGTGACCAGACCCTTTTTCATGCCTTCCAGAAAAGTCAGATACTCCCGGAGTGATACCGGGATGCCCGCTTTGCGGAGGTTATTGAAAAAGGGCAGGAACATTGCGTCATGCCACCATGCGAAGCAGAACCAGCGAGATCACCAGCCCCACAAGCGCAAAAGCGATCCCATATCCGGCGGCATACTGTGCCATGTCAGCGCCGTTTCCATTGCGTTTTTTTGCGGTCAAAGCACCCAGGATTGCACCCAGTATCGCCATTCCCAGTACTAGCAACATATGCGTTTCATCCGTCTTTCGTGCTGTCAGCGGGGCGTCGGCCACTGTTTTGAGCCAGAGATTGAGCCACCAATTCAGAACCGAACCCGTATCGCGCCCATCCAAGGCTGTCCAGTCTGACGGCACGTGCCTTTTGTAATTGACCGGCCTGTTTCAAGGCCTCGGATTTCAACAGCAGCAAGGTTGCCAGAAGCGAAGCGTTTTCCGCGCGGGTCATCACGTCGATGGCCTGATCCAGTTCGGGCAGGACCTCTGGCCCGCGATCCTGCGCAAGCGCAAAGGCTGCGGTTTGCGTTGAGACATAAGCCTGATGAACCTCGGTTCCGGGCGTTGCGCGAAGAAACTGTTGCGCGATCTTGAACTGCCGCTGGGCTTCCGCCGGGTCACGAAACTGCTCCATCCGACCCATCAGGTAGTGGGGATAGGCGCGGCGGTGATCCGTCCATCCCAATTGCTGCCCGATGCGGGCTGCCTTTTGCGCGGCGCGTATCTGCCGGGGGGAACCCGGCCCTGGTCCCAGTGATTTCTGGATCGCGTTGATCCACTCTCGGGGGGTATCCGTTGGCCGTTGCGCGGCTAATCGGTCACCCCGTGGATTCAGGCGGCTGAGAACATCGGGGATGACGGCGGCGACCTGATCCCGTGTCATACCGGTGTGCAGTTCGGGCGCATAGGCCGCGCGCAGAATCAGCATGTCGAACCCAGTCAAAACCGTATGAATATTGTCGTCGTTGAACACGGAATCCGGCAGGTGATAGAGGTCGTTCAGCGGACCAAGGGCTTGCGCCAGTTCTTCGTGCAGACAATCGCGCATTTCCTGCGGGCTGACATCGTAGGGGATGAATATCCCCAATCGTTCGCGCTGGCGCAGCTCAACCCAACTGCTTTTGGTCTTGCGGCGGTCGCGCTGATACTCAGCCAGGCTGGACGCGTTTGGCACCACGAAACAGGCCGCGTTTGGCAGAATTTGCAGAATGTCCTTCTGGCTGACCGCTTCGATCGTGATATTGGCCTGACCGTCGTTGATTTGTCGGATGTTGATACCCGCCTCGCGCTTCAGGCGGTTCAGCAGGCGGGTCAAATCCTGCTGCATACTTTGTGTCGGCGATCCGGTCAGGCGAACGGTGATCGGCGTTTCGAACCGGGTGAAAACGGGCAGGGCGGCCCCGCTTTCCAGTTCGAAATGCAGGGACAAGAAATCCGCCGCGATGTTCGTGTTGGACCGTGCCGGTGGCGAAGGGCGGGGTGCCGCAAAAGACTTGGCTGGCGGCAACGCCACTTCGATATATGAAACATCGTTCCCGAGTTCGATTGTCTCGACAGACGTGCAGCCAGCGATAACCAGCGCCAGAAAAAGGGCGCCCAAACGCATCATGGGCGGGCGTACTTGATGAACGGTGTCAGGGTGCCGATGCGATCATAAAGGTGGCGTGCCGTGTGGTTGAACTCTTGCGTCAGCCAGTAAACGGTTGGGGCGCCCTGGCGATCAGCCTCTTCATAAACCGCCTGAATCAAGGCGCGACCGACGCCCGTTCCTCGGGTTTCAGGTCGGGCGAACAGGTCTTGCAGGTAACAGACCTTTTCCACTTTCCAGGCGTGGCGATGAAACAGGTAATGCGTCAGCCCGACCAAAACGTCATTCTGTTCCGCAACAAAACAGGAAAAATCCTGTGGGTCGTCGCCCAACAATCTGGAAAAGGTCGTTTCATACACGTTTTCAGGCAGGGTAGTTTCATAAAACGCCAGATAATCCCGCCACATTTCGGCCCACTGATCTTTGTCCTCGGCCCGCAGGGTCCGGATTGTCAGAGCGTTCGCCAAGTGATGACCCCAATACTGCTGCTTTGAAACGCGGTTGCGTCAGGTATTTCGATGCTGACACCCGGGATACGCAATGGCAAGCCGTGATCACTGATTGTTCACACGCAGGCTAGCGTTTGCCACGTGCCATGAAAGCAAGACGTTCGAACAGATGCACATCCTGTTCATTTTTCAGCAAAGCGCCATGCAGCTTCGGCAGCGCGCTGGCCCCGTCACGCCTGAGGTCTTCGGCCGTCAGGTCTTCGGCCAGCAACAGCTTCAGCCAGTCCAGCACCTCCGAGGTCGAGGGCTTTTTCTTGAGCCCTTGCGTCTCTCGGATCTCATAGAATTGCGTCAGCGCGGCGGTCAGAAGTGCGTCCTTGATGCCGGGATGATGCACATCAACGATCCGGCGCATCGTCGCCTCATCCGGAAAGCGTATATAGTGGAAAAAACAGCGGCGCAGGAAAGCGTCTGGCAGCTCTTTTTCGTTGTTCGAGGTTATGATGACGATAGGGCGGTGCTTGGCCCGGATCGTCTCGCCCGTTTCGTAGACGTGGAACTCCATCTTATCGAGCTCCTGCAATAGGTCATTGGGGAACTCGATATCCGCCTTGTCGATTTCATCGATCAGCAGAACAACCTTTTCGTCGGCGTCGAAGGCCTGCCACAGCTTGCCCTTGCGGATATAGTTCGACACATCATGGACACGCTCTTCGCCTAGTTGGCTGTCACGCAGGCGGCTGACGGCATCATATTCGTAAAGACCCTGCTGCGCGCGGGTGGTGGATTTCACATTCCACTCGATCATTTTCAGCCCCAGCGCACCGGCCACCTGTCTGGCCAACTCGGTCTTGCCGGTACCGGGTTCGCCCTTCACCAACAGGGGGCGCTCAAGCGTGACAGCGGCGTTCACGGCAATGGTCAGATCGTCGGTGGCGACATATTCGGCTGTACCTTGGAAACGTGCGGTCATGGGCCTCTCGTGCGTATATTGCGTTGGACGGGCAGGTTGTGGTTTCCGGGTTACAGAGCGGCAAGGTTTTTTACAACCCGCGTCCCTGCGTCGCCCGGCGGGAATTGTGCTGCAACTCCAAGCCCTTTTGCTTGATTCCGATGTAGACCATTCCCGGACGTTGTAACTCTCGCCCCAAAAAAGCCTGTCAAATTTCATAGAAATACAAGGTTTTGTTGATGTTTGTCTCATAGTTAGACAAATCCGCGGGGGTGCAGTGTTGCGCAACGTTTGTGTAGTGACATTCCACCGCCCGTCGGCTAAACGCTGCGCAGAAGGGAGAGCCAAATGTCAGCTGAAACAGCCTCGAACGACGTTACTGGCCATACCGAGGGAGCAAATATGAAGCAGGAAGTTTTTCTGCCGGAAGATTACCGTCCGGCCGAAGATGAGCCTTTCATGAATGATCGTCAGCTTGAGTATTTTCGCCGCAAGCTGCTGGATTGGAAGACAGAGTTACTGGCTGGTAGCCGCGACACCATCGAAGGGCTGCAAGACAACACCCGTAACATTCCGGACGTCGCGGACCGCGCCAGCGAAGAAACTGACCGTGCGCTGGAACTGCGGACCCGTGATCGTCAGCGAAAGCTGGTCGCAAAGATCGACTCGGCCCTGCGCCGGATTGATGATGGCGAATACGGGTATTGCGAAATGACGGGCGATCCGATCTCGTTAAAGCGTCTGGACGCACGACCGATTGCAACCATGACACTTGAGGCACAAGAGCGCCATGAGCGTCGCGAAAAGGTCCACCGCGACGATTAATCGCCGGGTATGTGTAAGAAATCCAAACGCCGGGGCCTGTGGCTCCGGCGTTTTTGCGTTATGCGGATGCCATGAAGATAGATGGATTGAAATTCTGTGTCATTGGCGGTGGAATCGGCGGCCTGGCCTCGGCTCTGGCACTGCAACACCGTGGGGCGCATGTCACGCTTCTGGAGCAAGCACCGGCCCTGACCGAAGTCGGCGCTGGTTTGCAGATCAGCGAGAACGGGATGCGCGTTCTTCATGCACTTGGCGTCACAGGTCTTTCTGTCGGGCAGAAGTCCCATGGAACTGTCTTGCGCGATTACCGAAAAGGGCGCGTGGTCAGTCACCTGCCGGGCCCTGCAGCTGGTCCGACTTATTACTACCACCGTGCCGACCTTCTGAACCTTCTTCATGATGCGGCTTGTGACGCAGGCGTGAATATCCGCTTGGGTGCCAGAGTTTCGCATGTGCAAAAGCATCCCAACGAGGCCGAGGTGATCTTGGCGTCAGGCGAGCGAATTCGCGCCGAGTGCGCCATTGCGGCCGATGGCGGCCGCAGCATGCTCCGCCCGGCTCTGAACGGGGCAGAGATGCCGGAGTTCACGCATCAGGTGGCGTGGCGCGCCGCCATCCCCTGGCAGCCCGGTCATGACCCGGTTTCCGCATCCCTGACGATGGGGCCTGGGCGGCATGTGGTAACCTATCCGTTGCGTGACGAAAGCATGATGAACATTGTCGCGGTTGAAGAGCGTTCGGACTGGCGGGAAGAAGGATGGCGTCAGACGGGCGACCCTGAAGAGTTGCGCAAGCGCTTTGCAGATTTCGGTGGCCCCGTGTGCGACATTCTGTCGAAAGTCACGGATGTGCATCTGTGGGCATTGTTTCTGCGGCCTGTCGCGCAAAACTGGCAGAATGGCCGATTGGTTCTGGTAGGGGACGCGGCCCATCCGACATTGCCGTTCATGGCGCAAGGGGCGTGTCTGGCGCTCGAGGACGCTTGGGTTCTGGCGCGCGCGTTTGACGAACGATCGGGTATCACCAGCGCACTGGCAACCTATGAAACAACCCGCAAACCAAGGGCGCAGCGCGTTGTCGCGGCGGCCGGGTCAAATGCGCGGAACTTTCATCTGCGCGGTCCAGCCCGTATGGCTGCGCAATGTGTGCTGAGGGTCGTCGGTGCCCGGTTGCCACAACGCTATGAATGGATCTACAGTCACGACGTCACGGCCGCCTAGGGCCTCAAAGATCCAGGTCAATCCAGACGGGAACGTGATCGGATGGCTTTTCGTGCCCCCGAACAGCCGCATCAATCTGGCAATCCCGCATGAGGTCGGCCGCTTGTGGCGTCAGCAGGAAATGATCAATTCGAATTCCGTCATTCCGGTTCCACGCGCCAGCCTGATAATCCCAGAAAGAATAGTGATCGGGGCCCTGCGTTGTGGCGCGAAAGGCCTCGGTAAAGCCAAGGTTCAGGATCTTTCGAAAGGCGGCCCGGCTTTCCGGGCGGAACAACGCGTCTTCCCGCCAGGCATCGGGGCGTTTGGCATCCTCGGCCTGTGGGATGATGTTATAGTCTCCGGCCATCAGGGCAGGCTCCTCTGATTTCATCAGGGCCTGGGCGCGGTCGTAAAGCCGTTCCATCCAGGCCAGCTTGTAATCGTATTTCGGTCCGGGTGCCGGATTCCCGTTGGGCAGATACAGCCCACAGAGCCGCAGGGCCTTTTTGCCTACGACGGTGGCCTCGATCCAGCGCGCCTGTTCATCATTGTCATCTCCGGGAAGGCCGCGAGATACATCCTCCAGCGGAAGCTTCGACAGGATCGCGACACCATTAAAGCTTTTTTGCCCATGTGTTTCCACGTTGTACCCGCGATCTTCAAACATCTCGCGGGGGAAGTTCTCGTCGACGGATTTGATTTCCTGAAGAAGAACAACGTCGGGTTGGGCGTCGTCCAGCCAGCGGGGCAGCGCCTCGGTTCGTGCCTTGATGCCATTGATGTTGAACGTGGCGATTTTCATGCGCGATCCTCCGAAACCTTGTGGCAACCTATCGCTCAGAACGGGCCCAGCGGCAAGTCGGAGATCGGATTTGCGAGGCTCTGCCTCGCGCTCCGGGATATTTTTAGCCAGATGAAGAAACGAACCCTTAACCATTTTTTCGATACTAGAAGGGGCGGTACAGGCGGGGACGCCGATGACCGCGCCAGGTGAAGCTCTCTGGTCGTTTTGGTCAGAGAGCGGATCCCTGCTTCATCTGGCTGAAAATATCCTGGGGGTGTGGGGGCAAAGCCCCCGTCGGTTACATCGAAAACGACGTGCCGCAGCCACAGGAAGAGGTGGCGTTGGGGTTGTCGATCACAAACCTTGCACCAATAAGCTCCTGAGTGAAATCGATCACCGCGTTTTCAAGAAAGGGCAGAGAGACCGGGTCGACGATGACTTTCTGCCCCTTGCCTTCAAGGATGAGGTCATCGGTGTTTGGCGTGTCCAGAGCGATTTCATATTGAAAACCGGAACATCCACCACCCTCCACTGCGACACGCAGGGCTTGCCCCTGTTCCGCGGCACCGATCTCGGCGAGGCGGTCAAAGGCGCGTTCGGTGACTGATGGGGGCAGATTCATGCCGGTCTCCAAAGGTTTATTTCCCAAGCGTCCTACAATATATGAAACAAAAAGACAGGCGACAAGGACAAGGCCTTTGGACAGAGCGGGATTTGCTTCGGACCCAGACCGTGCAAGGGGGCGGCTGGTGCCAGAGGAAGAAAGCAGCTTCCGGTCATGCTTTCAGCGTGATCGCGACCGGATCATTCACGCCAGTGCGTTTCGGCGGCTCAAACACAAGACGCAAGTTTTTGTCGAGCATGAAGGCGACAGTTATCGAACACGGCTGACCCATTCCATCGAAGTTGCTCAGGTCGCGCGAACCATTTCAGGGGCGTTGGGCCTGAATCCTGAACTCACCGAGGCTGTAGCCCTGGCGCACGACCTGGGTCATACACCCTTTGGTCATACGGGTGAAGACGCCCTCCACGCGCTGATGGTGCCTTACGGGGGGTTTGATCACAATGCCCAGGCCATTCGGATCGTAACGAAGCTGGAGCGGCATTATGCCGGGTTTGACGGATGCAACCTGACCTGGGAATGTCTGGAGGGTATCGCCAAGCATAACGGTCCGGTTGTTGGCGATCTGCCGTGGGCGCTGGCTGAATGCAACCAGGGCTTTGATCTTGAACTTCATACCCATGCAAGTGCCGAGGCGCAGGTGGCGGCTTTGTCTGATGACATTGCTTACAACAATCACGACCTTCTGGATGGGTTGCGCGCGGGGTTGTTTGAAGATGATGATCTGCGTCACCTTCCGATCGTGGGGGGATGCTACGCGGATGTGGATGCTAAATACCCCGGTCTTGATCCGTATCGACGACGTCATGAAGCACTGCGGCGGGTATTTGGGGTCATGGTGGCAGATGTCATCACAACGTCACGAGACTTGATTGTAGCCTCGGGCGCGCAATCGGTCGAAGAGATTCGCCATCTTGGGCATCCTGTCATCCAATTCTCGACCGGGACTTGGGCGGATCTGAAACAAATCAGGGCGTTCCTGTTCACCCGGATGTATCGCGCACCCAGCGTCATGAAGGTACGGGCCAAGGTTGCAACGGTTGTCGAAGACCTGTTCCCGATCTACCTGAACGACCCGAAACAGATGCCCGCACGTTGGCACGAGGATATTGAAGCTGCGGCGGATGAGACAGCTTTGGCCCGGATCGTATCGGACTACATCGCAGGTATGACCGACCGTTTTGCCTTGCAGGATCACGCGCGGCTGACTGGCTGACTGGGCCGCAATGACACGGGTAATGGTCCATGTTTGCGACCTTTTTTGTGGGTTGATTGGTGCCTTGCGCAGGCGGGAAGCGATGATCAGAAGCCGTACGACAGACAGCCCGCAGGGTATTTGAAATCTCTGACAGTGGAAATCCGGGCGAGATTGGCAGACATTGGGCGCAAACCAAGTCCAAACATTAGGCGTCCATTGACCTTGCCGTGATGCGTGGTAAACCGCCGGGCAAGCAAAAGGACATCCGAAATGAACCTGTTTTCCGAGATCCGCGGCCTTGTACTGGACGCGCTGGCGCAGATGCAGTCCGAAGGCGCGTTGCCCGAGGGGCTGAGTTTTGACAACGTGGCGGTCGAACCGCCGCGCGACGCGGCGCATGGCGACATGGCGACAAACGCGGCGATGGTGCTGGCAAAACCGGCCAGGATGAAACCGCGTGACATTGCCGAGGCATTGGCAGGGAAGCTGGAGGCGGATGACCGGATCGCCAGCGCCGATGTGGCGGGTCCCGGTTTTCTCAATTTGCGGCTGGCGCCGTCGGTCTGGCAAGGTGTGCTGGCGGCCGTGCTGGAGAAGGGCACCGATTATGGCCGCTCGACTATGGGTCATGGGCAGAAGGTCAACGTTGAATATGTTTCGGCCAACCCAACCGGTCCGCTGCACGTGGGTCATACACGGGGTGCGGTATTCGGTGACGCTCTGGCAAGCCTGCTGGCCTATTCGGGCCATGATGTGACCCGCGAGTACTACATCAACGACGGCGGCGCGCAGGTGGATGTGCTGGCGCGCTCGGCTTACGAACGCTATCGCGAGGCCAATGGTCTGAGCCCCGAGATTGCCGAAGGTCTTTATCCCGGCGACTACCTGATCCCAATTGGGGAAGCGTTGAAAGAGAAATACGGCGACAGCCTGATCGACAAGCCGGAAAGTGACTGGCTGGAAGAGGTACGTGAGTTCTCGACCGACGCGATGATGGATCTGATCCGTGCTGACTTAAAAGCGCTGGGCGTTGAGATGGATGTGTTCTTCTCGGAAAAATCGCTCTATGGCACCGGTCGGATCGAGGCCGCATTGCAATCGCTGACTGA
Source organism: Ruegeria sp. YKSF131 (assembly GCF_059612645.1). Taxonomy (NCBI): domain Bacteria; kingdom Pseudomonadati; phylum Pseudomonadota; class Alphaproteobacteria; order Rhodobacterales; family Roseobacteraceae; genus Ruegeria; species Ruegeria sp. YKSF131. Next base: position 78,956 of record NZ_JBXWQZ010000004.1, read on the forward strand.
CAAGGGTCTGATTTACGAAGGCGTGCTCGAGCCGCCGAAGGGCAAAAAGCCCGAAGATTGGGAGCCACGCGAACAGACGCTGTTCAAATCGACCGAACATGGCGATGATGTGGATCGCCCTGTCAAGAAATCAGATGGCAGCTGGACCTATTTTGCCCCGGATATTGCCTATCACTATGACAAGGTGTCCCGTGGTTTTGACGCGCTGATCGACGTGTTTGGCGCGGACCATGGCGGCTATGTCAAGCGGATGAAGGCGGCTGTTTCGGCACTGTCCGACGGTGAGGTGCCGCTAGATATCAAGCTGACGCAGCTGGTGAAGCTGTGGAAGAATGGCGAGCCGTTCAAGATGTCCAAGCGTGCAGGGAACTTTGTCACTCTGCGCGATGTGGTCGATCAGGTGGGCCCGGACGTGACGCGGTTTGTTATGCTGACCCGCAAGAACGACGCGCCGTTGGATTTCGATTTTGACAAGGTTCTGGAACAAAGTCGCGAGAACCCTGTATTCTACGTTCAATACGCACATGCCCGTGTCATGAGCGTGCTGCGCCGCGCGGCCGAGGCTGGAATTGCGGTTGATGATGCGACCCTTGCAGGCGCCGACCTGAGCAAAAACGATCATGCCTCGGAACTGGTTGTTGCCAAGAAGCTGGCAGAATGGCCGCGGCTGGTCGAGATTGCGGCGCGGACCAATGAACCGCACCGGGTCGCATTTTACCTTTATGAACTTGCAGGCGACTTTCATGCGTTGTGGAACAAGGGTAATGACGAGACGCAATTGCGTTTCATCCAGGATGGCGATGTTGCCACAAGCCAGTCAAAAATCGCTTTGGCCCGGGCCGTTTCTGTTGTGATTTCAGCGGGCTTGGGTATTCTTGGCGTTACTCCGGCGCAGGAGATGCGGTAACAAATATCGCCCGAACCGCCGGTACGAGGTAGGCAAGAAATGACCCGCGGGCCTTATTTTCAGGCGTGAAACGGGCAGTGAGGCGGACATGGCGAGTTACGATTACTCGGGGCATCAAAGCCCCGGGCAGATTCATTACCCGAATCAAGCGCATTCTGATGATGTGTATGATTTTCCCGAAGATATGCAGGAAGATGACGCGCCGCGAGGCTCGTTTGGTCTGGGCAGGGCAGTCAATTTCCTGGGGGCTGTTGCTTCCTTGGCGCTGGTCGCCGGTGTCGGGGTCTGGGGCTATCAACTGATCATGCGCGATGTCAGTGGCGTGCCGGTTGTCCGCGCCGCCGAAGGGCCGATGCGTGTGCAACCGGAAAATCCGGGTGGAACACCCGCCGATCATCAGGGCTTTGCCGTGAATGCCGTCGCCGCCGAAGGCAGTGCCGCGGCACCGGCTGACCGGTTGATCCTTGCGCCGCGCCCGGTGTCCCTTACGGAAGAAGACCTGCCCGCCGGAGAACTGAAGCCGACCCCTGCGCTGCATGTGGTCGAAGAACCGATCACCACGCAGGAAGCCGCGCGCCTGCGCCAGAACGCAGTAGATGCGCTGGTTGCGGAATTGGCGGGTGCGGCAGCAGAAACGCAGCAAGAATTCGAAGACGGTGTGCAACTGGCATCGCTGACCACCCCCGACGAAGAACCCGCCATTGACCCGGCAGATTTTGCTGCGGCCTTGCCAGACCCAAGTTTCGCAGAGTTGCCGGGTGTGCGCCGATCGTTGCGCCCTGTGACGCGTCCGGCACGGTCGACCCGCAGTCAGGTCGCACCCAGCGAGAATTCCGAAGACGCCATTAATGCAGCGGTGAAAGCTGCGGTTGGGGTGGATGTTGATCCGGATACACTGGCCAAGGGGACCCGACTGGCGCAGCTTGGGGCTTATGACAGCACGCAAGTGGCACAGGCCGAGTGGGACCGTTTGAATGGTCAGTTTGGTGAGTATATGTCGGGAAAACAGCGCGTTATTCAGAAAACCTCAAGCGGTGGGCGGACCTTCTACCGCCTGCGCGTTCTGGGGTTTGAAGATCTGAGCGACTCGCGCCAATTCTGCGCCGCTCTGGTCGCGCAAGGCGCTGACTGTATCCCGGTGGCCGTGAGGTGAAGTTCGGAGCAGCGATCACAGATGCTGAAGGACTGCGCCTGACGCAGGAGGAAAGAGACCTGTTTCGCCAGATGAACCCGTTTGGGTTCATTCTGTTCGCCCGCAATATTGAAAGCGCCGATCAGGTGCGCGCCTTGTGTGATGATTTCCGAGAGGCTGTTGGGCGCAACTGCCCCATTACCATTGATCAGGAAGGAGGGCGCGTACAGCGTTTGCGCGCACCCTTTGCCCGCGAATGGCTGCCCCCGCTGGATCATGTGACCAGGGCGGGTGATCAAGCGGAACGCGCCATGTACCTCAGGTACCGCCTGATTGCGGATGAGCTGTTGGGTCTGGGCATCGACAGCAATTGTGCCCCTATGGTCGATGTGGTGCGGCCCGAGACACACGCGTTTCTGAAAAACCGCTGTTATGCCTTTGATCCTGAGCAGATTTCCAGGATCGGCAGGGCTGTGGCGCAGGGCCTTCTTGATGGGGGCGTTCTTCCGGTTCTCAAGCACATTCCCGGCCATGGCCGTGCCACTCTGGACAGTCACCATGACCTGCCGCATGTTGATTTGCCGCTGGAAGAGTTGGAATACAGCGATTTCGCGCCGTTCCGTGCCTTGAACGACCTGCCGATGGGGATGACCGCGCATCTGGTCTTTGATCAGATAGATCCCCGGCCGGCCACCATTTCCGCGGCCATGATGGGTCTGATCCGAGACAATATCGGCTTTGGCGGGCTGATTATGACCGACGATATCTCGATGAAGGCGCTCAGCGGGGCGTTGACGGACCTCTCCCGCCAATCTTTGCAGGCGGGCTGCGATGTAGTCCTGCATTGCAATGGCAGTTTTTCTGAACGTGCCGCTGTAATGGAAACTGCCGGAGAAATGTCGGATGTGGCACAAGCCCGCGCAGAACGGGCGCTGGCGATGCGCAAACGCCCGCGGGAACTTGACATCCAAGCCGCCGAAGCGGAACTATCTGCCCTAATGGGCGGGCAGGTATATGAACGATAATCTTTTTAGCGAAGACCCTGTCTCGGTCGCGGATCGTCTTGCGGCCGAAGCGCTGATTGTTGATGTCGACGGGTTCGAAGGCCCGTTGGACGTTCTGCTAACTCTATCACGCACGCAAAAAGTGGATCTGCGCAAGATCTCGGTTCTTGCGCTGGCGCAGCAATATCTGGCCTTTGTTGAAAAGGCGCGTGCGCTGCGCATTGAACTGGCCGCCGATTATCTGGTCATGGCGGCGTGGCTGGCCTTTCTCAAGTCCCGTCTATTGCTCCCGCCAGATCCGGATGACGATGGGCCATCGGGTGAAGAACTGGCCGCGCATCTGGCGTTTCAACTTGAACGCCTGCAGGCAATGCGCGACGTCGCTGCGCGGCTGATGGCCCGCGACCAACTGGGTCGTGATTTTTTCAAGCGCGGGCAGGGCGAGGACGTAACCCGCATCCGCACCGTAACCTATTCCGCCACGCTGCTGGATCTGATGCAGGGATATGCCCGTATTCGCACCCGTGACGAGTTCCGCCCCTTTGTGATGGACCGCGACTCGGTGTTTACGATGGAGCAGGCACTGGAGCGGATGCGCCCGCTGATCGGTTTTGCGGGGACGTGGACCGATATGGAAACCTATCTGCCCGATGGTTGGGATACTGACCCGGTGCGCCGCAGGTCGGCGACGGCTGCGACCTTTGCGGCCTCGCTGGAACTGGTGAAAGAAGGACATATGGAGATCAAGCAGAGCGAGACATTCGCGCCGATCCATTTGCGCAAGAGGACCCAGACACGTGACTGACGCCCCAGAAGAAACCGGCACCCTGTTCGAGGCGCCACCATTGGCGGAACAGGAGCGTATGGTCGAGGCCGTTTTGTTTGCCAGCGCCGATCCGGTGACGATTGCCGACCTTGAGGCGCGGATGCCGCATGGAAGCGACGCCGCACAAGCCGTTGAGTTGCTTCAGAGACGTTACGAAGGGCGCGGCGTGCGCGTGGTGCGTGTTGGAGAGGCATGGGCGATCCGTACGGCCCCTGATCTGGGCTTTCTGATGCAAAAGGAAACGGTTGAAACTCGTAAACTCAGCCGGGCCGCGATCGAGACATTGGCCATCGTTGCCTATCACCAACCCTGCACCCGCGCCGAGATTGAGGAAATTCGCGGCGTGTCAGTCTCTCGCGGGACGATTGATCAATTGCTAGAGATGGAGTGGATCAGGCTGGGCCGTCGTCGCATGACACCGGGTCGTCCGGTGACATTTGTGGTGACGTCCGAATTTCTGGATCATTTTGGTCTGGAGAACGCCCGCGACCTGCCGGGTCTCAAGGAATTGAGGGCTGCGGGTCTGTTGGAAAACCGGCCTCCACCGGGGGCTATCCCTCTGGGCGAGGAGCGCGAGGACGAAGTGGACGAGGACCAGTCGGAATTGTTTGAGGAATAATAACCCGGACAGGTCACTACGGGTCAGGCGCGGAACCTGCGACAGGCAACGTGGGTTATCCGGCACGTGCACCGTTGCAAGAAATTCTGAGGATTAGCCGGCCGCTTTGAAGTGCTTGGACAGCTTCAGGCCTTGGCCCTGATAGTTCGATGCAATCCCGGCACCATATAGCTGCGTGGGCATTTCAGCCATTTTCTCATAGACAAGGCGCCCGACCACTTGTCCGTGCTCCAGCACGAAAGGCGCTTCGTGGCATCGCACCTCAAGCACGCCTCGCGACCCGGCCCCCCCGGCGGCTGCATGGCCAAAGCCGGGATCGAAGAATCCGGCATAATGCACCCGGAATTCACCAACCATGGCCAGATAAGGTGCCATTTCGGCGGCATACATCGGCGGGATGTGGACCGCCTCGCGGCTGACAAGGATATAGAATGCTCCGGGGTCAAGTATGATGCGACCGTCCTTGGTGCGCACTTCCTCCCAATATTCCTGGGGGTCGTATTCGCCAATTCGGTCCAGATCGATTACCCCGGTATGGGGCTTGGCGCGATAGCCGACCAGATCGGTATCGGGCAGTTGCAGATCTACCGAAAAGCCAAGACCGTCCTGAATCACAGCAGGGCCGTCTACCAACGGCGATTCGGCGTGTAGGGCGGTCAGTTCGGCGTCAGACAAGACGGCCTGACCTTGACGGAAACGGATCTGGTTCAGACGCATACCGGGGCGGACCAGAACCGAAAACGAACGTGGACAGATCTCGGCATACAGCGGGCCCTTATAGCCCGCAGGAACGCGATCGAATTCTGTGCCACCATCGGTAATGGTACGGGTCAGAAGGTCAAGCCGCCCGGTCGAGCTTTTGGCATTGGCGACGGCGGTTATGTCGCGGGGCAGGGCAAGTGATTCCATCAGGGGTACCAGATAGACGCAGCCCTTTTCCAGAACAGCGCCGTCCGAGATGTCGATGCGGTGCATTTCGAACTCGGCCAACCGATCCGTAACGGTCCGTCCTTCGCCCGCGAGGAACGAGGCGCGCACCCGGTAGGCCACTGTTCCCAAACGCAAATCAAGGCTAGCTGGTTGAATTTGCGCTGGCAGGACATCGGGGTTGGCGGCAATCTCTCCGCGCGCGATCATTGCTTCGATTTGCTGGTTCGCGCAAACACCTGTCATCTCGATCCCCTCATGTGCCAGAGCGGGATCTGGCCTTTGTGCCATAAACGTCGGTGTGATTTGGTCGGGCTAGCAGGACTCGAACCTGCGACCTTCCGTCCCCCAGACGGACGCGCTACCAGGCTGCGCCATAGCCCGACGTTGGGCCGTTCATAAAGATTTTCCCGGCAGGGGCAAGAGGAAAACACTGCCTTTCTTCCTAACCCGTCGCCTGTGTTTCAACACGATCCAGCCAGCGGCGCAGGTCTTTTGCAATTGGTGCAATCCGGCGCAGTAGTTCGTCGTCAAACTCGGCGCGCTTCCACGCCAGCGACGCGATCCCACCCATCAGGGGCGTAGTGTTCAGGTCTGGCTGTGGTTCTTGTTCTGACGCAGTCGCGGGAAGTGCGTCGGCCTGCACGCCTTCGTTCACCGGCTGCTCGGCCGGTTCGTCTAGATCCATAAGGATTTGTTCGGTGGCGGCAGGGGGTTTCGGTTCGAACGGCACCACTTTGCCCTGAACGGGTTCAATCAGGGCAGGGCCCGGTTCGTCTAGAGGCGGAGACAGTGCTGCGACATGTGCAACGCCTTGCTCGCGCAGGATGCGCTGCACACCTTTGATTGTGATCCCGTCCTCGTGAAGCAGTTTCTTGATGCCGCCCAGAAGACGCATGTCATTGGGGCGGTAATACCGACGCCCGCCCGCGCGTTTGACCGGTTTGACCTGAGTGAAGCGGCTTTCCCAGAAACGCAAAACATGGGCCTGAACACCAAGCCAATCCGCTACTTCACTGATCGTGCGAAACGCGTCGCGGGATTTGCTCATATCCGCGTGACCCTGGGGTTACTTGCGATTCCCGACGGCGACGCGATCTTTCATAAGATGCGACGGGCGAAAGGTCAGTACGCGGCGGGGCTGTATCGGAACCTCTTCGCCGGTTTTAGGGTTGCGTCCGACTCGCGCGGTCTTGTCGCGAACACTGAACGTACCGAAGGACGAGATTTTCACCTGCTCACCACGCACCAGAGCGTCGGACATGTGGTTCAGAACGCTTTCGACCAGCTGCGCACTTTCGTTGCGCGAAAGCCCAACTTCGCGAAAGACGGCCTCGCTCAGATCCATTCGAGTCAGTGTATTGTCGCCCATGTCATTTCCCCTGTTGCTGTCAAAGCATATGGGTATGGCAAATTCGCTGTCAATATCAATGAATTGCAAGCAGCTGTGTAAGCTGGATTGCGCCGGTTACCAGCGCAGAACCACCGCGCCCCAGGCCAGACCGCCGCCAATTGCTTCGGTCACGATCAAGTCGCCGGGTTTGATCTGCCCGCGTTGTTTACCAACCGACAGTGCCAATGGGATGGATGCAGCCGAGGTGTTGCCGTGATCCTGAACGGTCACAACCACGTTTTCCATCGGCAGGCCCATCTTTTTGGCCGTGCCCTGAATGATGCGAATATTGGCCTGATGAGGAACAATCCAGTCGACGTCAGCACTGCTCAGCCCCGCGCGGCTCAGGGCTGTTTCAGCCGTTTTGGTAAGCTTTTCAACGGCATGTCGGAAAACCTGATTGCCCTGCATGCGCAGATGCCCGGTGGATTGGGTCGAAACACCCCCATCGACATAAAGCAGGTCCTTGTAGCGCCCGTCCGAGTTCAGATCGGTTGCGAGTATGCCGCGATCCGCAGCGGTGCCTTCGCCATCCTGCGCTTCGAGTACCAAAGCGCCGGCACCATCCCCGAACAGAACACAGGTCGAGCGGTCGGTCCAGTCCATAATCCGGGAAAAGGTTTCGGCACCAATGACCAGCACGCGTTTGGCCTGACCGGACAAGATCAACGCATTTGCGTTGCTGAGAGCGAAAACGAATCCCGCGCAGACGGCCTGTACGTCGAAAGCAAACCCCTTGGTCATACCCAGCCGGGCCTGAACCATGGTCGCGGCAGAAGGAAAGGTCAGGTCCGCGGTCGAGGTCGCCACGACGATCGCGTCAATATCATCCGATGTCAGGCCCGCATCGGCCAGGGCAGCCTCGGCAGCTTTGGTGGCCAGGTCCGACGTCGTTTCGTCATCGGCAGCAAAATGGCGGCGTTCGATCCCCGACCGGGTTCTGATCCACTCATCCGTTGTGTCCAGCGTTTTCTCAAACTCGGAATTTGGAACAATACGTTCCGGCAAATAATGCCCGACACCTACTACAACTGAACGGCCTGCCATTTTTGGGGTACTGCCTTTTTTGTTATTTATCGGTCTGCGGCGCAGCTTGCGCGGCATCTTGTGCAAGCTGGGCCGTGGATGCAACCCGCGCAGCTAATTTTTCGGCAAAGCCGGACCGTGCCAGAGTAAAGGCCAGTTTGATCGCTGCCGACACTCCGGTCGCATCTGCCCCGCCATGGGATTTAATAACAGTCCCGTTCAGACCCAGAAACACGCCACCATTCACACGCCGCGGATCAATGCGCTTTTTCAGGCGCTGTAGTGACGTAATGGCCAGGACCGAAGCCAATCGCGACAACGGAGAGTATTTGAACGCCTCACGCAGAAGATCTCCGATCAGCCTGGCTGTGCCTTCGCCCGTTTTGATCGCAACATTGCCCGTAAACCCATCTGTAACAATGACATCTGCCTTGTCGCCGGGAATGTCGCTGCCTTCGACAAAGCCAACAAACTCGAAATTCGCCTGTTCGGCGTATTCCGAAATCATGGCATGCGCTTCTTTCAGTTCGGCCCGGCCCTTATGCTCTTCGGTGCCAACGTTCAGCAACCCGATCCGGGGGCGGTTCAGGGCCATGCCGTTGCGCGCATAAGAAGCGCCCATCAGGGCGAATTGCAGCAAATCCTTGGCGTCTGCGCGCACATCGGCGCCCACGTCCAGCATTACATTGAACCCCTGCGGGTTGCGCGAAGGCCACAGGATCGCGATTGCGGGGCGGTTCACGCCCGGCAATTTGCGCAGACGCATCATCGAAAGGGCCATAAGGGCACCGGTGTTCCCGCAGGACACCGCGCCATGGGCTTCACCCTGACGAACCGCTTCCAGCGCGGACCACATCGAGGTCTGCTTGCCGTTGCGCACGACCTGGCTGGGCTTGTCTTCCATCGTGACAACGTCGGGGCAATCACGAAAAACGACGCGCCCTTCAAGGACACGTCGTTTGGCAACCAGCTTGCGCAATACCTGTTCGGGCCCGTGCAGCAGGAACCCGATATTCGGGTTCTTGCCAGCCGATTTTGCCAGACCTGCAACGACGACAGCGGGACCTGCGTCCCCTCCCATTGCGTCAACCGAGATGGTGATCCGTCCGGCGTGCGTGGGCTGATCGTTCATGCCTTGGCCTGCGCTCAATCAGGCTTAGGCTGCGTCTTCGTCCAGATCGATTTCGTCGGCCTGTGCGACGACTTCGCGATCGTCATAGTGGCCGCAAGAGGCACAAACGTGGTGCGGGCGTTTCAGCTCGCCGCAGTTCGGGCATTCGTTCGGGTTTGCAGCAACCAGAGCGTCGTGTGCGCGGCGGTTGTTGCGACGCGACTTGGAAACTTTGTTCTGTTGGACGGCCATGGTCTCAACCTTTGTCTGACTGGGGGCCGCAGATTCGCTGCCGACCCGGGTTTCGTAGTTCGTTTATCGTGGTTTGACGCGCGTTTAGGCGACGGGCCCCGCAATGTCCAACCCAAAATCCGATGAGCGCGCGAAAATACTGCGATTCTCGGCATGTTCAAGCGATTTTTGTGACCGCCTGCTATGACAGGAAATCTGGCACCTGTCACTCGTCTTTTTTTAGCACATCGCGCAGTCCTGCCAATCCTGCAAAGGGTTTGGCATCGTCATCCGTCATCGCCTGTTTGCCCGGTTCTGTGTAGGCAGCTTGGCCCAGTTCCGCGCCGTCTTTACGCGGATATTGTGGCAAAGCCAGAGACAGGGCCTCGACCATGACAAGGGCCGGATCAATTTCAGGCCCCAAAGGTTCAGATTCGTCATCTTCCTGGATTTCGAACTCTGGATCATCTGGGTCTGCCCAATCCGCAAGAAAAGTCCGGTGCACTGGTATGTCGATCCTTGTCGTCACCGGTTCCAGCGTCACTACGCAAGGTTGGATGACAGTTGCACCGAGTTTCCCGTTTAGAACCCAGTCCCGTTTGCCCTGCGCCCTCAGTTCGCCCGAAAAGCTGAGTTTGCGCAGCCCCAGCAGCCCAAGGTCTTGCCTGATCTGCTCGAGCGCGGTGGTTGCGGGGCGCAGATCGAACGGTGTCGGGGCGTTCTGCGGCAGGTCAGACACCCGAAATGATGTCGTGTTGCTCATTCGTGAGCCTTTCTATGTGTTGAACCGTGGCAGCGGTTTATGTAATCGGATAGAAGCCGAAGAAGGCCAAGGCAAGAGGGTGCAGATGTTGAAGGTAGTGAACCGGTTGAAACCAACTGCGAAATCGCTTGTGTTTGTTGCCTGTCTGGCTGCGACCGGGGCTTGTACGGCTATCTTCAAGAATCACGGCTATGTGCCACCGGCCGAAGAACTGGCGGAAATCAAAGTAGGCGTAGACACGCGGGACAGTGTGCAAGAGGCTATCGGCGCGCCGGGCGCATCCGGCGTGGTTCGGGATTCGGGCTATTACTATGTCCGCTCTCGCGTGCGTCACTACGGTCCGAAACGGCCCGAGGTGGTATCCCGCGAACTGGTTGCCATCAGTTTTGATCAGCGCGGTGTCGTCAGAAACATCGAACGCTTTGGTCTTGAAGACGGGAATGTGATTGCTCTGGAGCGCCGCGTTACCGATTCCAACGTTCAGGACAAAGGCTTCCTGCGTCAGCTGCTAGGCAATATCGGCAACTTCAACCCGGCGAACATTCCGGGCGCCAACTAATTTGCGCCTAAACCTTGCGGTGGTCACAGGGCAGTCACATGTCTTGTGCTAATGGTGTCGTACCGACGCCTGAGGGTCGGCAACCGTGGAGGGCGCGACCGTGGCAACGGCAGTTTTGTTAAGCAAGGGGCGCTATCGCGCCAGACTGGCGCAGTCGCCCGAGGATATCAGACCAGCTCAGGCATTGCGGACCTTGGCTTTTGGCACAGAGCAACCGGACTGCGACGAGTTTGATGCACGCTGTAGCCATATCCTGGTCGAGGATATGCGCTCGGCAGAACGGCTGGTCTGCTGCTTTCGGATGCTGACCATGGATAGTGGCGGCGAGATCGGGCGAAGTTATTCGGCGCAGTTCTATGACCTGACCTCGCTCGAAGGCTTCAAAGGTCGGATGGTCGAAATGGGACGATTCTGTATCCATCCTGATCACAGCGACCCCGACATCCTGCGTGTCGCCTGGGGTGCAATGACGGCCTACGTTGATCGGAACAACGTCGAGATGCTGTTTGGATGTTCCTCTTTTGCCGGTACCGAAACAGAGCAGTATCTGGATGCGTTTGCGATGCTAAAACATCGCCATCTGGGCCCGAAACGTTGGTTGCCGCGCGTGAAGGCTCCGGATGTGTTTCGTTTTGCCGCGCGTTTGCGGCGCAGACCGGATTCTAAAAAGGCAATGCTGCGGATGCCGCCTTTGTTGCGGACCTATCTGATGATGGGCGGTTGGGTCAGCGATCATGCGGTGGTGGATCGCGACATGAACACGCTGCACGTTTTCACAGGGGTGGAAATCGGTGCGATCCCCCCGGCGCGCAAACGTCTGTTGCGGGCGGTGGCCGGGTAGATTGAGTATTTTTGAAAAGATGAAGACGGGGCGTTGACGCAATGTGTCAGCCGGTTTAGCTGGCGGGCATGGCGAGAATTCCTTTGTTGCAGATGTCCGGCATTTCCCTGGCTTTCGGGGGTGACCCGGTGTTTTCCGAACTGGATCTGGTGGTTCAACCCGGTGATCGTGTTGCGCTGGTGGGGCGAAACGGGTCCGGAAAGTCCACGTTGATGAAAGTGATGGCCGGTCTGGTCGAGGCGGATCGGGGCGAGATTGTCGTGCCGCCCGGGAAATCCGTTGGCTATATGGAGCAAGATCCGACGATGGAAGGCTTTGCCACGTTGGGAGATTACGCATCCTGCGGGTTGGAGCCGGGAGAACTTTACAAAGTTGAACGGGCCGGTGAAGGGTTGAAGTTCGATCCTTCACGCGCGGTTGAGACCGCTTCGGGCGGAGAGCGGCGGCGGGCGGCACTGGCCAAGCTGATGGCCGAAGCACCGGATCTGATGTTGCTGGACGAGCCGACCAACCATCTGGATATCGAAGCCATCGCGTGGCTGGAACGCGAACTTGGCGCGAGCCGAGCGGCCTTTGTGCTGATCTCGCATGACCGAGCCTTTTTGAGGGCTCTGACGCGGGCAACGCTTTGGATTGACCGGGGGGCTGTTCGGCGACAGGAGCAGGGTTTTGAAGCCTTTGAGGCCTGGCGGGACAAGGTCTGGGAGGAAGAGGACCAGCAACGCCACAAGCTGAATCGCCTGATCAAATCTGAAGCGAAATGGGCGGTTGAGGGCATTAGCGCCCGACGCAAACGCAACCAAGGCCGGGTGCGGGCCTTGCAGGCGTTGAGAACTGAAAAGGCGGGGCAGATCAAACGTCAGGGTTCGGCTGCAATGGCGCTGGAGGCAGGGCCAAAATCGGGCCGCAAGGTCATTGAGGCCAAGGCGCTGGCCAAAGGATTTGGCGACAAGCAGATCGTTCGGAACTTTGATCTGCTGGTACAGCGCGGTGACCGGGTGGCCTTTGTCGGGCCGAACGGTGTTGGAAAAACAACGTTGCTGAAGATGCTGCTGGGGCAGGTGGAGCCGGACGCGGGCTCGGTATCTCAGGGGACGAACCTTGAAATCGCGGTATTCGATCAGAACCGCGCCCAACTAGACCCTGAGATGAGCCTGTGGGACAGTCTGACCGGCGATCCGGCTATGCGGGTGTCGGGCAAGGCCGATCAGGTGATGGTGGGCGGGCAGCCCAAACATGTTGTAGGGTATCTCAAGGAATTTCTATTTGACGAACGGCAGGCCCGAGCAGCCGTCAAGTCCCTGTCCGGTGGGGAAAAAGCCCGATTGCTTCTGGCCAAGCTGATGGCGAAACCCTCGAACCTATTGGTGCTGGACGAACCGACCAACGATCTGGATGTCGAGACGCTGGACCTGCTGCAAGAGCTTTTGGACGATTACGACGGCACCGTTCTGCTGGTTAGCCATGACCGGGATTTTCTGGACCGCGTGGCGACAACCACCATCGCGATGGAGGGTAACGGACAGGCGACAGTCTATGCTGGCGGTTGGTCGGATTACATCGCACAGCGCGGTGATGTGATCGAAAAAAGTGTAGAAAAAGCAAAGCTTTCAAAGCCAAAGGTCAAGCAGGAAGAAAAGCCGAAATCCGGCTTGTCCTTCTCGGAGAAGCACCGGCTGGAGAAACTGCCTGCCGAGATCGCGCGCCTAGAGGCCGAGATTGCCAAGCTGGAAGAGTTGATGTCCGATCCCGAGCTGTTCACGCGTGAGCCGGTGAAGTTCCAAAAAGCGACCGAGGCGTTGGTTGAGCGGCAGGAGAAACTCTCGGCCGCTGAAGAGGAATGGCTGACGCTCGAAGAGAAAGCTGAAAGCGTTTAGAGGGCCAGACGTCTTGCTGGATTACCTGCCACGGTTTCTCTGGCGGGGACATCTTTGGTGACGACGCTGCCTGCGCCGATTGTGGCGTAGTCGCCTATGGTTATGCCGGGCAACAGGATCGCTCCGCCGCCAATCCAAACCTGCCTGCCGATGTTGACGGGCAGGCCGACTTCCAGCCCTTGTGCCCGATCAGCAGGGTCCTTGGCATGATGCGCGCAGTAAATCTGAACATTGGGGCCGAACATCGTGTCGTCGCCAACCCGAACGGGGGCCGTGTCCAGAACAACGCATCCGGCATTGAAGAAAACCCGACTGCCCAGATGGATGTTCATTCCATAGGCGCAATGAAAAGGGGCTTCGAGAAAACAGTCCTCGCCGACATGGCCCAGCAGCGCGTGCAGTTCCGGGGCCATCGCGCCGCGTGTATCGGGCGGACAGGTGTTGTGAGCGTGAACAGCCCGTCGTGCTTGCGCGCGCAGATCGTCCAACTCAGGATCGAGACAGCAATACCACTGCCCGGACTGCATTTTCTGGCGCTCCGACATGGAGCTGTCTTACCGCATCCGCAGAGCGCCGTCGATGCGGATGACCTCGCCGTTCAGGTAGCCCATTTCAACGATGAAACCGGCCAGTCGCCCGTATTCCTTGGGGTCACCCAGGCGGGCCGGGTTCGGGACATCTGCGGCAAGTTGTTGTTGCACGTCTTCAGGAAGGCCCGCCAGCATCGGGGTCATAAAGATTCCCGGCGCAATGGTCATGACGCGAATCCCGGTTGAGGCCAGGTCGCGGGCCATCGGCAGGGTCATGCCAACCACGCCGCCTTTAGATGCTGCATATGCCGCCTGTCCCTTTTGGCCGTCGAATGCAGCAATAGATGCAGTGTTGATGATCACACCGCGCGCCCCGTCTGGTTCGGGTTCGTTCTTTGCCATCTCGGCCGCAGCCAGCCTTGAGACGTTAAATGTGCCGACAAGATTGATGTCGATCGTGCGCTGGAACGCGTCCAGCGGGTGTGGGCCATCCTTGCCGACCGTTTTGATTCCATAAGCGATACCGGCGCAGTTCACAGTCGCGGTAATCTTGCCCATCCTGTCAATACCGTGGCGCACGGCAGCTGCGACCGAGGATTCGTCTGTTACATCCGTCAGCGCAAAATACCCGCCGATTTCGGAGGCGACTTGAGCGCCACGGTCCGCGTCACGGTCTAGAATAGTAACTTGTGCGCCCTGCGCGGCAAAGTGACGGGCGGTGGCTTCGCCCAGACCGGATGCGCCGCCGGTGACAAGAGCGGCTGTGGTGGACAGGTGCATCGGAACTCCTCCCTAAGATATGAACAACTGTTCAATAACTGCTTTGCAGGGGCTGTGTCCATATCTTTGAGCCCGAACGCCCAAAGGGGCGGCGCGGAATAACCGCTGCTGGGCCAATACACATCTTTAAGGCATCTTAATCCGCGCTTCACGAAAACGCGCCAGTTCGTGAACGAAGTAATCACAGCCATTGCGTGTTTTTTCGTCAGGAGGTTCCGATATGGTAAATAGTAAGAAACTAACACTGGGCGCTGTTCTGGCCGCGCCTGTCTTTGGGATTATGGTTGCCGGCAGTGCTGTTGCAGCGCCGGAAACCTGTAACTGGAAAACGGCTCGAAGTCTTGCCAATGCAGGCGACTATGCCGGGCTTTGCGATTGTGTTCAGGTGACCCCAAGCTTTCTGGACAGACTTCAGAAGAGACCGGATTTTGAGACAACGCTGAGCATTACCGGGGCGCAATGCCCGGGTCTGGCCGCTTTGCTGGCAGACTTGCCAACGGCAAGCCTGTCCGGTCTGGCCGAGAATCGGGGTGAAAGCCGCGGTTCAGAACCCGGCGGGGCAGGGTTTGCGAATGCAGCTGGTCCTGACGGCCCCGGTGGTGGTGGAGAACCTGACAACGGCGGCGAAGAACCCGGCGGTGGCGGTGGGGAACCCGGCGATGGCGGTGTAGAACCCGGCGGCGGTGGCGGAGAACCCGGTGCTGGCGGTGGAGAGCCCGGCGGTGGCGATGGAGAACCTGGCGGTGGCGGTGGAGAACCCGGCGGTGGCGGTGGAGAGCCCGGCGGTGGCAAAGGCAATAACGGCGGCAAAGGTGGCGATAAGGGTAACAATGGCAGCGGCAACGGCGGCGAGGGCAGCAGTCCGGGTCGCGGAAACAACGCCAATGACGATGAAGGTGAAAGCGACAGACCCGGTCGCGGTGGCGGAAAGGGACGTCAGTAGTCTCGTCCACCCCAATATAGATACGGCCACCCAATCGGGTGGCCGTTTTCTGTTTTGCTGTCCAAGGTGAAAGGGGCGTCAGCCCAGTTGCACCAATGCGTGGCGTTTCTTGCCTGCACTCAGCTTGATCGGAGACGTCAATGCGCCCGCGTCGATCATCAAACCCGCATCCGTCAGCGGAGCGTCGTCCAGTTTGGCCCCGTTTTCGGCAATCAGGCGCTTGGCCTCTTTGCCGGACTTGGCGAGGCCTGATTTGACAATGATCTGCACGATGGACATGCCGTCGCCCAATTCTTCCTTAGTTAGAGTCAAGGTTGGGAGCGCGCTGATATTTCCGGTTGCGTAGAGGGTATCCTGACCTCCTTCACGAACAGACATGGAGCCAAAAATACCTTCCGATGTTGATCGGGCAGCTTTGGATGCGTCAGCACCATGAAGGAGTGTTGTAACTTCGTCAGCAAGTATCTTTTTGGCCTCATTGATCTCGGACCCGGCAAGCGCGCCAAGACGGTCACATTCATCCACCGGCAATTCGGTATAGAGCTTCAGGAACCGTCCGACATCCGCATCGGTGGAGTTGCGCCAGAACTGCCAGAATTCATAGGGCGAGCGCATCTCGGCGTTCAGCCAGACCGCGCCATCCTGCGATTTGCCCATCTTCTTGCCGTCGCTGGTGGTCAGCAGGGGTGAGGTCAGGCCGTAGATTTCGTGATCCAGCACCCGGCGAGTCAGGTCGATACCGTTGACGATGTTGCCCCACTGGTCGCTACCGCCCATTTGCAGAACACAGCCATAGCGGCGGTTCAGCTCCAGAAAGTCATAGGCTTGCAGGATCATGTAGTTGAACTCGAGAAACGACAGCGATTGCTCGCGATCCAGCCGGGATTTCACCGATTCAAAGCTGAGCATCCGATTGACCGAGAAATGCCGCCCGATGTCGCGCAGGAAATCGAGGTAGTTCAGATCATCCAGCCATTCGGCATTGTTCAACATCAGCGCCTTGTTTTCGGCATCAGTGTCGTAATCGATATAGGCCGCGAACACTTTCTTGATGCCCGCGATGTTTTCGTCGATCTGTTCGGGACCCAGCAGGGGGCGTTCATCTGCGCGGAACGAGGGATCGCCCACCTTGGTGGTGCCGCCGCCCATAAGGGTGATCGGCTGGTGGCCGGTCTTCTGGAACCAGCGCAGCATCATGATCTGAATCAGACTGCCCACATGCAACGACTTGGCCGTTGCATCAAAGCCGATATAAGCTGGCTTGCACCCACTGATCAGCGCGTCGTCAAGGCCCTGATAATCGGTGCAGTCGGCGAGGAAGCCGCGCTCGATCATCGTGGCGATGAAATCCGATTTGGGGTGGTAGGTCATATCGTGCCCTCGGGGTTTGTGTTGCGGGGCACTGTATAGGCGGCGCTGCGGATGAGGAAAAGCCACCTTTTCACTCTAAAACCGCGTGCCGTGATATGCGCGCGCAACTTGATGGCCGGGGTGTTGATCATGAAACGCGACGTCGGAAAAAAACCGACGCCCCCAATCAGAAGGCTTGCCAAGGCGGCATAACAAAAGCACCTTGACCAAGCTGCAACCCAGAGGTGAAGTCCAGAACCCCGGGCACGGCGGAAACATTGCCAGATCAGGAGGCAGGCGTGGGCCAAACCATCAAGAAACACGGAATGGTTCGGGCATTGGGCGCAATGTCCGGTACGTCGCTGGACGGGGTGGACGCTGCGGTGGTGGAAACCGACGGGCATTCCATCGCTGGATTCGGGAAAAGCGGCTATCGCGCCTATACCGATGCCGAACGCGAAATTCTGCGGGCGGCTTTGGGGCAATGGCACGGTCCACAGGTCGACGCGGCGGCTGAGATGGTGACCTTTGCCCATGCCGAAGCGCTGTCCGAGTTCGAAGATGTAGACCTGATTGGCTTTCACGGCCAGACTTTGGCGCATGAACCGCGCGGGCGCGGGACATTGCAGGTGGGCGATGGTCTTGGGTTGGCGCAGGCGCTGGGGCGCCCGGTGGTCTGGGACTTCCGAAGCGATGACGTGGCTATGGGGGGCGAGGGCGCTCCGTTGGCGCCGTTTTTTCACTTTGCCTGCGCCAAGTGGTTTGGCGCGGACCGCCCCTTGTGCTTTTTGAACCTGGGTGGTGTTGGCAACCTGACCTATGTGGACCCAAGCTTTGATGGTCCCGAGGCACCGGGGGCGCTGCTTGCCTTTGATACGGGGCCGGCGAACGCGCCGGTCGATGACCTCATGCAAGCCCGGTTGGGGCAGCCGATGGACCGGGATGGTGCGGTTGCGCGCAATGGCACCGTCGAAATGGGCGCGCTGGAGCTGTTTCTGGCTGAGCCTTTCTTCGCACGTATGCCGCCCAAGTCGCTAGACCGGAACGATTTCTCTGAGATGATCGACCTAGTGAAAGAACTGGGTGACGCTGACGCGGTGGCAACCCTGACCGGGATGTGCGCAGCGGGTGTGGTGCAGGGGATGGAACATTGTCCGCAGCCGCCGTCTTGCGTGCTGGTTACAGGCGGTGGACGGCGCAATCCGGTGTTGATGGAGATGCTGCGCGTATCTCTCGACTGCCCGGTCGAACCGGTCGAGGCGGTGGGGCTGGACGGCGACATGCTCGAGGCGCAGGCCTTTGCCTATCTGGCTGTGCGCGTGGCGCGGGGATTGCCAACCTCGTGCCCCGGAACAACCGGGGTGAAAGCGCTGGTGGGTGGCGGTATGGTCAGTTCAGTGAACGTTCAACCGGTGGGTTGAGGCTGCATACAGGTATCGGCTATCGCGTTATCGACACACAGGCTTGCCACTACGACGGGCTGTGTCGAAGTGAAAATGCCCTTTGTGATAGCGATCAGCGTCAGGACCAAGAACAGTTCCGAACAGGCCACAGGCTCCGCTGTGCAACTCTTGCAACACGACGCTTTGATCGGTGTCGCTCCACCCGTCCTGAACGGTGATCTGCGTTCCGTCCTGCAACACGAAGGTCGAGATATCGATGGCCCGACCCCGCGCATGTTCGGAAATGCGCGCATAGGGCTGGTTGTTCTGCGTCTTGCAGGCATAGTGGCCAACAACCCGCATACCCTTTAGCCCACCCCCGAGATCGGCAAAGGCGGGTTTGGCGACGTTTTCGATCCATGTTTTCAGCGTGACGGCTGTCTGACAGTCCATCAGCGAGAACTGGCTGAGCGCAATGTCCGAAATTCTGTAAATCCGGACCGGGTTGGCGATGCCGCAACCCAGCGCTTTTCCAGCCAAAGACGTGCGGGTTTCGCCCAAGATGGTCCAGTCACCACAGACCGCCCCGCGGTCACGCATACGCTGACGACCCACTTCAAACTGGCGAAACTTGCAAGGGCGCAGCGCTGGGCGTTTCGAGGTCAGCACCGCAGGTTCGACAGTCCCGGTAGGTTCGATATGTTCGGTCGTGACTTCCTCCTGCAGATCGGGCAGTGCCAGTTCGGATGAAAGGCGGGATTCTGCACAGGCGGGCTCAGCGTTTGCAAGACAGGTACTTGCGAACAGAAGCAGAAGGACCAGAAAGATGCGTTTCACAATCACCCGATGCTCCGATACCTGCGGTTGCGTTGACAGAATGATAAATGGGTAACTTTCTGTAAACTCACTTTTTCAGAGCATCCCCAGATCAGCTTATCCCCGAGGGATATCAAACCCAGGTTCTGCCAGTTGGAACCCATCGAATTGAAATCCGGGAGAAACTGTACAGCTGACCAGCGTGTAATCACCGGTGCTGCGCGCGGCCTGCCAATGGCCGTTGGGAACAATCAGTTGCGGTGCGCCCCGAGACAAATCGGGCGACAGCGCATGGTCAACCGCCGGACCCTTGTCTGTTGCACTCAAGGACAGGATCAGTGGCGCGCCCGCGTGGTAGAGCCAGATCTCGGTCGCGTCTACCCGGTGCCAGTGGCTGCTTTCCCCCGCTTGCAGCAGGAAGTAGATGCAGGTGCCGGTCGGGCGGCCCTTGTTCTCGGCACGCCAGGTTTCCGCGTACCAGCCGCCCTCGGGGTGAGGTT
Source organism: Ruegeria sp. YKSF131 (assembly GCF_059612645.1). Classification (NCBI taxonomy): domain Bacteria; kingdom Pseudomonadati; phylum Pseudomonadota; class Alphaproteobacteria; order Rhodobacterales; family Roseobacteraceae; genus Ruegeria; species Ruegeria sp. YKSF131. The sequence continues at coordinate 98,473 of NZ_JBXWQZ010000004.1, forward strand.
GCAGGTTCAGGCGGTCGATGATCTCTTGTGCTGTCATGTGGCCCCCGTGTGTTTGGCGCAATTATGCACGGCAAGGTGTGATCCGCTATGGTATTCGTGCGCACGGGGAATATGTATGCCGCATGACACTGACCATTCCATTCGATAACTCATATGCCCGCCTGCCGGACGCGTTTTTTGCACGACAGAATCCGGTGCCTGTACGCGCGCCCAAGTTGATCGCGTTCAATGATGATCTGGCACGGCTGTTGCAGGTCCATCCGGGCGACGTGCAAGAGATGGCGGAAGCCTTTGCAGGTAATCGCATCCCCGATGGTGCGGACCCCATCGCGCAGCTTTATTCCGGGCATCAGTTTGGCCAGTACAATCCGCAGCTTGGGGACGGACGCGCGGTGCTGTTGGGCGAAACTGTCGGAACGGATGGCGTGCGGCGGGATGTTCAGCTGAAAGGCTCGGGCCCGACGCCGTTTTCGCGTCGAGGCGACGGCAGGGCTTGGCTGGGTCCGGTTCTGCGCGAATACGTGGTATCCGAGGCGATGCACGCGCTGGGCATTCCCACAACACGCGCGCTGGCGGCGGTAGAGACGGGTGAAACCGTGTTCCGGGAGGGTCCGATGCCCGGTGCGGTGCTAACCCGGGTTGCAACCAGCCATCTACGGGTAGGCACCTTTCAGGTCTTTGCAGCGCGGGGGCAGTTGGACAATCTGCGGCGCCTGACAGACTACGCAATCGCGCGCCACTATCCCGGGGCCGAAGGGCCAATGGACCTGTTGCGGGCCGTTCGGGATGCGCAGGCCCACCTGATCGCTCAGTGGATGAGCGTGGGTTTCATCCATGGGGTCATGAACACCGACAATTGCTCGATTACAGGTGAGACCATCGATTATGGCCCCTGTGCCTTCATGGATGTTTATCACCCCAATACGGTCTACAGTTCGATAGATCGGATGGGCCGTTATGCCTATGCCAACCAGCCAGATATTGCCGTCTGGAATCTGGCGCAGCTGGCAACCTCTCTGATTCAGCAGATGGACGACAAGGACGCCGCTGTTGAGCAGGCGACCGAGATCGTGCATGCCATGCCGGACCTGCTGCAACAGAACTGGTTGACCCGGTTCCGGGCAAAGATCGGACTGACGACCGCTGAAGAAGGCGATCAGGCGCTGATCACCGATCTTCTGAAACGTATGGCCGAGGGGCAGGCTGATTTCACCAACACCTTCCGTGCGCTGGGTGGAGAAACCGCGCGCGATCAGTTTGTCGATCCACAGGCCTTTGACAGTTGGGCAGAAGGCTGGCGTGCACGTTTGGCGCGTGAGGCCTCGCCGCATGAAGTGATGACCGCAGCGAACCCTGCCTATATTCCGCGCAATCACCGTGTCGAGCAGATGATCCAATCAGCGGTGGCGGGGGATTACCAGCCGTTCCATCGGCTGAACGCTGTCCTCGCGCGGCCTTACGACGATCAGGCAGATGCGGAGGATCTCAAACGGCCCCCGGCTGATAACGAGGTCGTGCACGCCACGTTCTGCGGTACGTGACGGTCAAACATCTCTGGTAGTCTCTCGGTGCGGTACGGTTTCGCTGGGAGGGGTGAATGAATTTGCCCGTTCAAGATCGGTGTCGGATGCGCTGAAACTGCTGTATCTCCGTCCTGCCGCACCTGGATGATATGAGGGGAAACCCATCTGTTTCCAGCCACGCCACGTGCCGGGTTTTTAGGCGATATATTGTGCCGAGGCGACTTCCCCGGTCGCCGTTGTTGAGAAGTGAAACTGAAGGGTTGCGTCCGGCGACAGGCGTGGCACTTTGGGTCAAGCCCACTGGTCAGGTCTATATGCAGTCATCTTCCACCCTTCGCATCGCAAGCTATAACATTCAGAAATGCCTCGGGCTGGATCTCCGGCGCCAGCCGCAGCGCATTTTGCAGGTCATCGAACATATGCAGGCCAATATCGTTGTGTTGCAGGAGGCCGACAAACGTCTGCCGCCGCGGCCGGCGGCCCTGCCGCATTTCATGCTGGATGAAGCGGGGTGGCAGATCGTCGATCTGGGTGGTGCCGGCAGTCTGGGCTGGCATGGCAATGCAGTGATCTGGCGTGGCGAGGGCCTTTCGGTCCGGCGAACCGGGCATCACGAACTGCCCGGGCTTGAACCGCGCGGCGCGGTCCGTGTCGAATTTGATACCCATATCGGGCCGTTGAGGGTGATGGGAATGCATCTGGGGCTGTTGCCTGCATCGCGACGTCAGCAGATCTCGCATATCAGGCGGTTTGATAAAGAGCTGGAGCAGATGCCGACTGTCTGGGCGGGGGATTTCAACGAATGGTCCCGACAGCCTGTTCTGGATCATCTGGCACCGGAAATGCGTTTTCTGCCCCCCAAGCCGAGTTTTCCCGCCGCGCAGCCGCTGGGCGCGCTGGATCGGATCGCGCTGGGCGCGGGCGTCAGGGCCACTGCGCATGGTGTCCATGACGCGCGCCCGGCACATATCGCATCGGATCATCTGCCGGTTTGGGCTGATTTGGCGCGCGTGGCTTAAGTTCACTGGAAAAGAAGAAATCCCTGTGGCGCAAATCGCACAGACATACTAAGACAGACACCCGAGCAATTCTGAGGGGCATCATGTCGGAAACGATTATTGGACGTTGTGAGGCCAAGGGTCTGCGCATGACCGGTCAAAGAAGGATCATCGCGCAGGTATTGGAACAAAGCGACGACCATCCGGATGTCGAAGAACTGTACGCGCGTGCTTCTGCCATCGACACAGGCATCTCGATTGCGACGGTGTATCGTACGGTCAAACTGTTCGAAGAGGCCGGAATTCTGGAACGTCTGGAGTTCGGCGATGGGCGGGCCCGTTACGAGGATGCCGAGCGTGATCACCACGATCACCTGATCGACATGCAGTCGGGGGAGGTTATCGAATTTGTCGACCCCGAGATCGAAGCCCTGCAGGAAAAGATCGCCGCCAAGCTTGGGTACAAGCTGAAAGGGCATCGGCTGGAACTGTATGGCGTGCCGCTCAAGCAGAAGTGATCCATCACAAATCACGAACGGCCCCAACACGTTAATTCATTGAATGTGTCGGGAATTGGCTTGCCAGATGCCGCTGGTTGCGGTTCATGTGCCCGCATACTGCACCCCAAGTACCCTTTTCCTACGGACGCGCGCATGAATAACGTAAACGGCATCCTTTTGCTGATCGGCTCGATGGCGGCCTTTTCTCTTGAGGATATGTTCATCAAGTTCCTGTCGGGCGCTGTGCCGACAGGTCAGATCATGGTGTGTCTGGGTGTGTTCTGCGGGCTTGTCTTTGCGGTGATGTCGGTGGTCACCCGCAAACGCATCTTCGATCCCGTGGCGTGGAAACTGCTGCCGATGGTACGTGCAGGGACAGAAGGATTCGGTGCCGTAACCTTTGTCACCGCGTTGTCGCTGATTGATCTGTCCACTGTCGCCGCCGTGTTTCAGGCCATGCCGCTTGCCGTGACCATGGGCGCGGCCCTGTTTCTGGGAGAGCAGGTCGGCTGGCGCCGCTGGAGCGCCATTGGTGTCGGCTTTATCGGTGTTCTGATGATCATTCGCCCCGGATTGGAAGGGTTTCAGCCAGACTCGCTGTTTGTCGTCCTGACCGTGTTTGCGATTGCGGCGCGTGATCTGATAACGCGCAAGCTGGATGCTCGGGTGGCCTCATCCGTTGTGGCGATGCAGGCGTATATCGCAGTGGCGCTGGCCGGGCTGCTGTTGATGGTCATTTCCGGAACACCCTTTGTGCCGGTGCAAAGCGGCCAGGCAGGGCCATATCTGGGCGCGATCGGTTTCGGCGTTTTGGGGTATTACGGCATCGTAACGGCCATGCGGGTTGGCGAGGCTTCGGCCATGATGCCATTCCGTTACACGCGTCTGGTGTTTTCGATCCTTGCCGGAATGTTGATGTTCGGTGAACGCCCTGACGCGCTGACAATGGCTGGGGCGAGCCTCATCATCGGATCTGGCCTGTATACCTTTATCCGCGAGCGACGTCTGGCGCGCAATCTGGTTCCGGCCTGATCCTGTTGGCGCAAACAGCAAACTGTTAGCCCTAAAGGTCGGTAAATATGCGTGTTAGCGATAACGGAACCGGTTTACTTTTGGCCGGTTGCTGCTATGACGCGTGCAACAGACTGCAGCCATAGGGACAGACCTCATGAGCACCATTATTGACATCCACGCGCGCGAAATTCTGGACAGCCGGGGCAACCCGACGGTCGAGGTCGACGTGATTCTGGAAGACGGCACCATGGGCCGCGCCGCCGTACCGTCCGGTGCGTCCACCGGCGCACATGAAGCCGTAGAAAAACGCGACGGCGACAAATCCCGCTATATGGGCAAAGGGGTTCTGGAAGCCGTGGCCGCCGTGAATGGTGAAATCGCCGAGGAACTGGTGGGCTTTGACGCGACAGAACAAGTGGCCATCGACCAGGCGATGATCGAACTGGACGGAACCAATAACAAAGGCCGTCTGGGCGCCAACGCCATTCTGGGTGTGTCGCTGGCCACCGCAAAGGCGGCAGCCGATTTCACGACGCAGCCCCTTTATCGTTACGTCGGTGGTACCTCAGCTCGCGTGCTGCCGGTACCGATGATGAACATCATCAATGGCGGCGAACACGCCGACAACCCGATCGACATTCAGGAATTCATGATCATGCCAACCTCGGCCGCGAATATCCGCGAGGCCGTGCGAATGGGGTCCGAAGTGTTCCATACGCTGAAGAAAGAACTGTCTTCCGCGGGGCTGGCCACGGGCGTGGGCGATGAGGGCGGTTTTGCCCCCAACATCGCCAGCACCCGCGAGGCGCTGGATTTCATCCTGAAATCCATCGAAAAGGCGGGCTACAAACCCGGCGAAGAAATCCACCTGGCCTTGGATTGCGCGGCGACCGAGTATTACAAGGATGGTAAATACGTTCTGGCGGGCGAGGGGATCACCCTGACACCCGAAGAAAACGCAGCCTATCTGGCGGCTCTGGTCAATGACTATCCAATCATCTCGATCGAAGACGGCATGTCCGAGGATGACTGGGACGGCTGGGAAGCCCTGACCGACGCCATCGGCGACAAGGTGCAGCTCGTGGGCGACGACCTGTTTGTGACCAATCCGGCGCGCTTGGCCGAAGGGATCAAGCGCGGCTGCGCGAACTCGATGCTGGTTAAGGTGAACCAGATCGGATCGCTGACCGAAACCCTGCGCGCCGTCGATATGGCGCACCGTGCGCGTTATACCAACGTGATGTCGCACCGTTCGGGCGAGACCGAGGATGCCACTATTGCCGATCTGGCGGTGGCGACTAATTGCGGTCAGATCAAAACCGGCTCGCTGGCGCGGTCGGATCGGTTGGCCAAATACAACCAGTTGATCCGCATTGAGGAATCGCTGGGCGAGGTTGCGGAATACGCAGGCGCGTCGATCCTTCGCAAATAACGCGCTTGGCGCTAGGCTGGCCCCTGGTTTTAATCCGGGGGTCGCGTTGTGCTGAACATCATCGAACCGGAAACGCCGGACCAGATTGAAGCGGTTCGGCGTTTGTGTTGGGATTACAGGGATTTCCTGCTGGCACTGGATGAAAGAACCGCCCAGATTGTGCAGGCTTTCTACCCAAGCGAAAAATACGCCCGCGTGATGGACAACATCGACACGGAACACACACCGCCGACCGGTGGGATCAAACTGGCATTGCTGCATGGGGAACCGGTCGGCTGCGGTATGTTTCACACGTACGAACCCGGTGTAGCTGAAATCAAACGTGTATTTGTAACTGACGCAGCAAGGGGGACCGGAGCAGGCCGTGCCATCATGCTTTCGCTGATCGAAATGTGCCGAGATATTGGGTTCGACTATATTCGAATGGACACCGGCAAACCCCTGGAAGCGGCGACTCGGTTATACCTGTCTTTGGGCTTTCACTTGCGCGACGCCTATTACGAAACTCCTGAAATCGCACGCGACCACCTGCTTTTTTTGAGATGCCGCTATTTGAGAATGGCACCCTCAGGCCAGAGAAAAGTTAAATTTTTCAGGGACATGTTCGTTTGCGGTTGAGGTGTTTGATAAAAAAAATGTGGCTTATCTATTCTTATGTGTGAACTTGTTACTTATCACGCCCGCACAGAATGCCGTAGTTTGTCTTCATTGCAGAAAGGAGACTACGATGTCTGTATCCAAATTCCTTCTGATAATCGTCACAGCGTCCATCACAGTATTGTCCGCCTGCGCGGGTCCGGGAACGTATCCGATAACCGGAGAAGAGGTTTCGTCGAATGACCCGGTTCAGCATATGAATCCGGCAAATATCTTCCGCGGCGAGTCGCGCTAAAGTACCTTGCTCATCAGCATATACCTGTCGCGTTGTCTAAACCCGGTACGCAGATAGAGCTTATGGGCAGATTCATTGTTTCGGTCGACTTCCAGATGAAGAGCCATCAGGCCTGCCCCGGCAAGAGCTTTGGGCAGATCCAAAAGAACCTCGGTGGCAATGCCGCGGCCCCGAACGGCGGGGCGTATATAGATTTCGTCCACGAAACCGTCCATGCCGCCAAACTCGACTGACCAGCCAAAGGTCAGGATGATATATCCCAAAGGCGCGCGCCCGGGCCCAATCAGATAGACACAGCCATGAGGGATACCATCCAGCATGGGGGCGAGGGCATTGCGTGTCTTGTCGGCGTCCTGTGTCAGCCCGGCCTCGGTATGAAAGGCGGTGACCAGCGTCATCAGGCGATCCAGATCGTCGGGACGCGCTAGGCGGAGGGCAGCGCTCATAATCTGGCCAGCCTTTCTGTCAGCAAGGTGAAAAAGCCGTCGGCGTCGATTTCCCCCATGAACAACGCATTTGGTGCGCGGTTGGTGACACCCCACCAATCCGCAACGGTCATGCCCAAGGTCAGGTCGGACCCTGTTTCAATCTCGACATTCACGCGGCGGCCCGAAAACAGCTCGGGGCGGATCAGATAGGCGGTGACGCAAGGGTCGTGCAGGGGAGCGCCCGCGCTGCCGTATTTCTCTTTGTCGAAGCGTTCAAAGAAATCCGTCATCTCGGCCACGGCATGCCCAACCTTGCTGTCCAATGCGCGGAACGCGTCGTTTCGCGGTTTGGTCACCAGCGCTTTGTGCGTGATATCCAATGGCATGACAACAATCGGTATTCCGGATTTAAAAACGATATCAGCAGCTTCTGGGTCGACATAGATGTTGAATTCAGCAGTGGGGGTGATGTTGCCGACTTCGAAATACGCCCCACCCATCAAGACGATTTCCTGCACGTGGTCGATGATATCGGGGGCCTTGCGAAACGCAGTCGCGACGTTTGTAAGCGGACCCAGTGGACAAAGGGTCACGGTCCCCGGCTCTTCAGCACGCAGGGTGTCGATGATGAAATCCACAGCGTGACCTTTGGCCAGGGGCATCTGCGGATCCGGCAGGACCGGGCCATCCAGCCCGGTTTTCCCGTGCACATGTTCTGCGGTGACAAGCGGACGGTTCAGCGGTTTGTCGCAGCCCGCATAAACCGGCACATCCGTACGTCCGGCCAATTCACAAACGATTCGGGCGTTCTTGGCTGTAAGGGCGAGCGGGACGTTACCCGCGACGGCCGTAATACCCAGAACCTCGATCTCGTCCGGGCTGGCCAGCGCCAGCAGGATGGCGACGGCGTCGTCCTGTCCGGGATCGGTGTCGATGATGATCTTGCGAGGGGGCATAGGCGTCTCCGGGGGTCGTGAAGGTGGGACACTCGCAAGTGTCGGATCGCTTGTCTACCCGTTTCTGGTTGCGGCCAGTGTATCCACCGGCGGGAGTTTGCCATTCGCGCGATGCTCTTCCGTTTTAACTTCGTCCCACAGCGCATCCATCTCGGCCAGATCGCTTTGCGAGGGGGTCTTGCCCCGTTCGGCCAGCCGGGCTTCGACCTTTTCAAAGCGACGGGTGAACTTGGCATTGGTGCGACGCAGGGCGGCTTCGGGTTCGATGCCAAGATGACGACCCAGATTGACCATCACGAACAGCAGATCGCCGAATTCGTCTTCCAGCGCGTCAGCATCCATTTGGTCACGCGCCTCTTCCAGTTCGGCGGCTTCTTCGGTGATCTTGGCCAGCACATGGCTTGCGTCAGGCCAGTCGAACCCCACCCGAGCGGCACGTTTTTGGAGCTTATGCGCGCGCAGCAGTGCGGGCAGGTTTGCGGCCACACCGTCCAGCGCACCTTTCTGTTCCTTGCCCGCCCGCTCGGCGGCTTTGATGGCCTCCCAATCTTTGATTTGCTGGTTAGCCGACTTGTCGCGGGATTCATCGCCAAACACATGCGGATGGCGGCTGACCATCTTGTCCGACATGGTGCGCACTACGTCCTGAAAGGTGAAATGTCCTGCTTCTTCTGCCATTTGGGCGTGAAACACGGATTGAAACAGTAAATCCCCCAGTTCGCCCTTAAGCTCGTCAAAGGCTTCGCGTTCGATGGCGTCCGCGACCTCATAGGCCTCTTCGATCGTATAGGGGGCGATGGTCGCGAAATCCTGTTCGATATCCCACGGGCAGCCGGATTGCGGATCGCGCAGGCGGCGCATGATTTCCAGCAGCCGTTCGATACCTGCATCGCTGTCATGGATCAGAGGATTTTCAGCCATTGCGAACCCTTTCATTCCGGTGTCAGATGCATCCATTCCGCAGTCCCGATCAGGAGTCCACCCCAGATGCCCGTCGTCAACCGAATTGCCGATTTCTCTGCCGACATGACCAGATGGCGCCAGTATCTGCATACCATCCCAGAGTTGGAATTCGAATGCCATGAAACTGCGGCCTTTGTGGCGGAACGTCTGCGTGAGTTCGGGGTCGATGAGTTGCATGAGGGGCTCGCAAAGACCGGGATGGTCGCGATCATAAACGGGCAGGGCGACGGGCCGACGATTGGCCTGCGCGCCGATATGGATGCGTTGCCAATTACCGAAGAAACAGGCGTTGACTACGCCTCTCAGAACCCCGGAAAGATGCATGCCTGCGGTCATGACGGGCATACCACGATGTTACTGGGCGCGGCCCGTTATCTGGCCGAGACGCGAAATTTCAGCGGTCGCGTGGCGCTGATCTTTCAACCCGCCGAGGAAGATGGCGGTGGTGCTGGCGTGATGGTCGAAGAAGGCATCATGGACCGTTTCGACATCTCGCAGGTCTACGCGCTGCACAACGCGCCGGGATTTGCCGAAGGGACATTCTATACCACGCCAGGGCCGATCATGGCGGCTGTCGATACGTTCGAAGTGCATATTCAGGGTGTCGGCGGCCACGGTGCGATGCCGCATGAAACCCGTGATCCGGTTATGGCGGCCTGTGGGATTGCGCAGGCCATTCAGACCATTGTCAGTCGCAACCACTATGCGCTGGATGATCTTGTCGTTTCGGTCACGCAAATTCACACAGGCACGGTCAACAACGTGATCCCGGATACGGCCTATATCAACGGCACCGTTCGAACATTCGATCCGAACGTGCAGCAGATGGTGATGCGACGCATGGCCGAGATTGTCGAGGGGCAGGCCAAATCCTATGGGGTCGAGGCGCGTTTGGAATACAATGTCGATTACCCTGCCACCATCAATGATGCCGAAAAGGCGGGTTTTGCGACCGAGGTGGCGCGAGAAATATCCGGAGATGACCGGGTCACCGGCAATACCGGGCGCGAGATGGGGGCCGAGGATTTCTCGTACATGCTGCAAAAGCGCCCCGGTGCTTATCTGTTCCTCGGGCAGGGTGAAGGCGCGGGGCTGCATCATCCGAAATACAACTTTAACGACGAAATCGCACCGGTGGGCGCGTCGTTTTTCGCGCGAATCGTGGAAAAAGCGCAGCCGTTGAGCTGATAAAGGTTCGGGAAAGGGACTACGGAAGACATGGCACTGGAAGACGCAAGAAACCAAGTGGATGAGGCATTCACCAATCCGGACCTCAAGGGGTTGTCTTATGAAAATACGTTCGGCGGCGCGACGTCTTTTCTTCGGCGGCTTTACACCAAGAACCTGAAGGGTGTGGACATCGCCGTAACCGGCGTGCCGTTTGATCAGGCGGTTACGAACCGGCCCGGCACGCGCCTTGGCCCTAGGGCGATCCGAGAGGCCAGTGCGCTTCAGTCGCCTGATGCGCCCTATGGCTGGCCCTTTGATGCGCTGAGTGAACTGGCGATCGTGGACTATGGCGATATGGCTTATGATTATGCCAATATACCGGCCTTTCCCGACACGCTGACCGACCACATCCGGACCATTCTGACCGCTGACGTAGCGTCGGTCGCGTTGGGTGGCGACCACTATATCAGCTTTCCGATCCTCAAGGCTTATGCCGAGAAATTCGGGCCAATGTCCCTGCTGCAATTCGATGCGCATACCGACACATGGGTCGATGACGATATGTCCCGCGTGGATCACGGGACAATGTTCTACAAGGCTGTAAAGTCGGGCATTGTCGATCCGAAACGCTCGGTCCAGGTGGGTATTCGCACGACGAATGAGGATACGCTGGGCGTGAACATCATCGATGCGCGTGAGGTTTATGAATCGGGACCTGCTGCCGTGGCGCAAAAGATCAAAGACATTCTTGGTGACAGCCCCGTTTACCTCAGCTTCGACATTGACGGTCTTGACCCGGCCTTTGCCCCTGGTACGGGCACGCCGGTCTGGGGTGGGTTAAGCTCGATTCAGGCGCAAATCATCCTGCGCGACATTGCCGGGATCAATATCAAGGGCGGGGACGTGGTCGAAGTATCGCCGCCCTTTGACACCTCAGGTGCGACAGCGATTGCTGGGGCTCATGTGGCGACGCAGATCATTTGCCTGTTGGGGTGGAACAAGCTGGAAAAAGCAGAAGGGTAAACCCGCATGGGTTCACGTTAACCAACAGTTAGCCATGCTTAAGGTATGTGCTGGATCACAAGACGAACAGGGGCGGGGCTATTACGCGCATGACCGAATTCAACCGACCAATTAGCGGGAATGATCTGGCTCGGTTTTCCGGGCCGAACACATTCATGCGCCTGCCGCAGGCCTCCTCGCTTGAGGGGCTGGATGTGGCGGTGCTGGGGGTGCCGATGGATATCGGCACGTCGTGGCGGTCGGGCACGCGCTTTGGCCCCAAGCAAATCCGCGGCGAAAGCGCGATGATCCGGCCCTATAACATGGCCACCAGAGCGGCCCCGTTCGACAGTTTGCAGATAGCCGATATTGGGGATCTGGCGATCAACACCTTCTCGCTGGCAGACAGCCTCAGGATCATCAAGGAAAGCTATGACGCCATATTGGCGAAAGGCGTGATCCCGGTGGCCATGGGGGGCGATCATTCGATCACCCTGCCGATCCTGCGAGCCATCAAGGCAAAACACGGGCCCGTGGCGCTGGTGCATGTGGACGCCCATGCCGATGTGAATGACGAGATGTTCGGTGAGCGTGAAACCCACGGTACCGTCTTCCGCCGCGCCTATGAAGAGGGGCTGATTGTTCCCGACAAGACGTTCCAGATCGGCATTCGGGGCTCGGGCTATGCCGCTTCGGACTTCACCGAAGCCAAGGACTGGGGCTTCCGCCAGTTCCCGGCCTGGGAGCTGTGGCAGCAGAACCTGACCCAGATCGGATCGCAGGTTCGCAAGATCATCGGGGACCACCCGGTTTACATCTCGTATGACATCGACAGCCTTGATCCCGCGTTTGCTCCGGGCACCGGCACGCCGGAAATCGCAGGTCTGACGACACCGCAAGCGCTGCAACTGATCCATGCCCTGCATGGGGTAAACGTGGTGGGATGTGATCTGGTTGAGGTTTCACCCCCTTATGATCCATCGGGCAACACTGCACTGACAGCAGCCAACCTGATCTACGAGATGCTGTGTATCCTGCCGGGTGTGACGTCGCGGTAAGACGCGGTGGAATGTCTTGCCGCCGGTTTTGTTCCGCTTAGGGTTCACCAAAAAGGATAGAACGGGATGAAAAAGGTGGCTTTGGGGGCAGTGATTGCGCTTGTGGTTGGGGCGGGCGGCTATGTCCGCCTGGCACCGTCCGACCCTACGCGGTGGCACGTTGCTTTTGTTGCAACCGAAAATCAGGATTTGCCCGGTGGTGTGGTGCGCGTTGTCGAAATCGGCTTCGACGGGTTGCAGCGTCTTGACGAGATTGCCCAAGCCACGTCGCGCACCACGGTTTTGGCAGGTTCGGTCAGTGAGGGTATGATCACCTATATCACCCGCACGAAATGGATCGGCTTTCCCGACTACACCACGGTTCAGCAGGATGGTGACACCCTGCGCATTCATGGGCGCCTGCGATTTGGCCGCAAGGATTTCGGGGTTAACAGAGCGCGAGTCGATGGGTGGTTGACTGCACTTCAATAGATTGAAATCAAGGGGAAAGTTCCTAAATTGGACGTATGAATGACTATGAACAAAAGTTCCATAATGCATTGGCTGAAATTGAGCAGGCCGGTATTAAGCAGCACATAAGAATTGATTCTGATCTTGAACGATTGAAAGCACTTGGCTTTGAACCAAGACCCTTTCTGTATTGGGCATCGCCGTTAACCAATGTTGCTGTGTTTGTCTTGCTGACCTTGATAATTGCTTCGGTTCAGGCCGGGGTAACTGTCATACTTGGTGAGAACTTTTGCCTTCCCAATATATTTGGCTTTGCAGCGTTGGCCGCCGTACCACTTACTTTGCTAACAGTCGCACTCAGACTGTTCCAACGCAGGGCATACAATTTGAGCAAGTGGGAAGACTTGTAGCGCTCAGAGAGCGTTGTCACCATCTGGCGGTGTATCCAAATTTGGCCAGTCCGAGTGTAACCCAGACGACAAACACCCCTCCTGAACCTCACGCCACATGGGAACGTTCAGGGACATCTGGCATTGCGCCGTGAACATGCGTCCGTCGACCTGGAGGCAGATCATCTCACCCAGTTCGATGCGAGACCCGGATGTGTCAGTGCAATAACAATCCCGCGTCTTGCCATCAGGGCCGATGTAATCGGCGAATGCAGGCGTCGTTGTCAGCAGCAGAGTAATTAAAACCCGTTTCATGGCCGCAAGCTTAGCATGACGTTGCCCTTGACCAAAGCCCCCGGATGAGAGACACCGCCGGGATGATCCCCGAAGAACGTCTTGAACAGATCACCCAGCGTTTCCAGTACCTCGAGGCAGCCATGGCCGATGGCGCGTCGGGTGGTGACATAGCGGCGCTGGCCAAAGAATATTCCGACCTCAAGCCTGTCGTCGATCAGATCATGGCCTGGCGACAGCTGGTGGGAGATCTGGCCGAGGCGCAGGCGATGCTGACTGACCCGGACATGAAAGAGCTTGCCGAGGAGGAGATCCCCGAGTTGCAGGCCCGCATCCCCAAGGCGGAAATCGCGCTCCAACTGGCATTGTTGCCAAAGGACGCGGCGGATGCCCGTCCGGCGATGCTGGAAATCCGCCCCGGCACCGGCGGGGACGAGGCCGCTTTGTTCGCAAGCGACCTGTTGCGCATGTATCAGCGTTACGCCGAGGCGCGTGGCTGGAAATTCGAGATTATCGAAGAACAGGCCTCGGATCTGGGCGGCATCAAGGAAGTGGTCGCCCATATCAAAGGCGACAATGTCTTTGCGCGCCTGAAGTACGAATCCGGCGTCCATCGGGTGCAACGCGTGCCCGAAACCGAAAGCGGGGGGCGCATTCACACCTCGGCGGCGACAGTGGCGGTTCTGCCCGAGGCCGAGGATGTAGACATCCAGATAGACGCCAATGATATCCGAATCGATACGATGCGAAGCTCGGGCGCGGGCGGACAGCACGTGAACACGACCGACTCGGCAGTGCGGATCACGCATCTTCCGACGGGATTGGTGGTGACGAGTTCCGAGAAGTCCCAGCATCGCAACCGCGAGATCGCCATGCAGGTTCTGAAGACGCGCTTATATGATCTGGAACGGCAGCGGATTGACAGCGAACGCTCGGCAGATCGCGCCAGTCAGGTGGGCTCGGGGGATCGCTCGGAACGCATTCGTACTTATAACTTCCCGCAGGGGCGCATGACCGACCATCGGATCAACCTGACGCTATATAAGCTGGATCAGGTGATGCAGGGCGATCTGGACGAGGTGATTGATGCGCTGACGGCAGACGATCAGGCCCGGCTGATGGCCGAGATGGCACAATGACGGGTCTGCAAACAGCGGCACAGGCCATGGTAGCAGCGACAGCGCGCCTGCGTGCGGCCGGTGTGGACGATCCGGCGCGCGACGCGCGTCTGTTGCTGGCCCACGCTGCACGGATTGAAGCCAGCCGGGTGACACTGATTGCCCCGGAAGAATTGCAGCCCGAAATCGCCGAGCGTTATGACCAGCTGATCTCCTTGCGTGCCGTTCGGGTTCCGGTGTCGCATCTGTTAGGTGAGCGGGAGTTTTATGGCCGCAGGTTTCGCGTCAGCCGGGATGTCCTTGATCCGCGCCCGGAAACAGAAACCCTTATCGAAGCGGCGTTGAGCGAACCATTTGATCATGTCCTCGACCTGGGGCTGGGCTCGGGGTGTATCCTGATAACCCTTCTGGCCGAACGCAGCAGTTCCACGGGCGTGGGTGTCGATCTGAGCGAAGCCGCCTGCCTGCAAGCCAGTGCCAATGCGGTTCAGCATCAGGTAGAGGCGCGGATTGAGATTCTTCGATCAAACTGGTTTGAAGACATTAATGGTCAATTCGACCTGATTGTTTCCAACCCTCCGTATATCTCAGTGTCTGAGATGGAAGAGCTGTCGCCCGAAGTGCGCGAGCATGAGCCGCGCATGGCTCTGACGGATGAGGGGGACGGGTTGGGAGCGTATCGTCGGATCGCGGCTGCGACCCCGGATTTTCTGTTGCCGGGCGGGCGAATTCTTGTCGAAATCGGTCAGACGCAGGCGGCAAAAGTATCAGCCCTGTTCGACGCTGCCGGGTTGGTGGATGTTCGGATTATCCCTGATCTGGACGGTCGCGACCGCGTTGTCGGCGCAAGAATGCCGGGTTGAGTGGCGGGTTTGCGGCAAAAAACGCCAACCCGAACAAAAAAGCTTGTGAAAACTCGAGATTCCTCTTGTCTGCGCCGTCAGGACATGTTTACTCAGGATTAGTCGGCGAGGTTGACGCTGTTGCAGCGCACCCCTGACGCCAAGCCCAAAAAGTCGACTTCCCGTCACGGCAAACGCCTTAGAGCAGTGCAAAACACGGGTTGAGCGACAGCGCATTGATAAGGCTGACGTAAAGTAAGATGAGATCTTCCAAACCCCGTTCGCGGGCCAAGAATAACCGCAATCGTCCTTCTGGCGGCAACGTCGTAAACCGGGTTTTTGACAGCTCGGGTCCCGAAGGCAAGGTTCGTGGCACGCCGCAGCAGATTATTGACAAGTACAACCAGTTGGCACGTGACGCTCAGCTGTCGAATGACCGCGTGGCGGCAGAAAACTTCCAGCAACACGCGGAACATTATCTGCGGATGCTGAGCGAAGCGCAGCGCGAAATGGATGCGCGCCGTGAAGAGCAGGAGCGCCAGAACCGCGAACGCCAGGCTGAGCGCGATCGTGAACGTGCCGAACGTCAGGAACGCGAAGCGACCCGTCAGGCTGATCCGGCCGAAGCACCGCAGCCTGATTTGATGGACCTGTCTCAGCAAGTTTCAGAGCCCGATAGCGGCTTGGTAGAAACACCAGAAAACAAAGAAACCCCGGTAGCTGAGGCACCGGAAGAGGCACCGCTCAAAGAAAAACCCGCGCGTAAGCCGCGCACGCGGAAGCCCAAAGCTGCACCCGAGGCAAAAGAGGAAGCACCCGCCAACACCGGGGATGCTCCAGAGGCGGCTGAGTAAAGCTGACGCCCAATGAACCAAGCCCCGAGGTCAAACTCGGGGCTTTTTTGTTTGATCAGGTTTTCTTAACTTCGCGCGCCAAAGCGCAGAACGCTTCAAGCGGGATTTGTTCGGCACGGTCCGTGGGCTTGATACCAGCAGCCAGCAGACGGTCTTCGATATCCGGGGCAATGCCTTTGAGTGAGGCGCGCAGCATCTTGCGACGTTGGTTGAAGGCGGCGGCCACGATACGTGACAGGGTGGCGGCATCGGCGGGAAAGCGTGGTTCGGGCAGGGCGGTCAGGTGGACCACGGCGCTTGAAACCTTGGGCGGCGGGGTGAAGGCCCCGGGGGGAAGCGACATGGCGATACGAGCCTCTGCCCGCCATTGAGCGAGGATGGCAAGGCGTCCATAGGCCTTGCTGCCGGGTTGGGCGACGATACGCTCGGCCACTTCGCGTTGGAACATCAGCGTCAGGCTCTGCCAGAATGGGGGCCATTCGGGCGGTGTCAGCCAACGCACCAGCAGCTCGGTGCCGACATTGTAGGGCAGGTTGGCTGCGACGCGGATTGGCGGTGACAGGTATTCAAGCGGGTTTATTTCCAGGGCGTCGCCGTTGATCACCTCAAGCCGCCCCGGATACGCAGCCGCGATGTCGTTCAGGGCGGCAATGCACCGGGTGTCTTTTTCAACGGCCACGACCTTGCGCGCGCCTTCGGACAGCAGGCCCCGCGTCAACCCACCGGGACCGGGGCCGATTTCAAGCACATCGCATTCTGACAAATCGCCAGCCTGTCGGGCGATCTTAGCGGTCAGGTTCAGATCCAGCAGAAAGTTCTGCCCCAGCGATTTGCGCGCTGAAAGCTGGTGGGTTGCGATGACCTCGCGCAGAGGGGGAAGCGTGTCTATAGCGCTCATGATCGGAATACCTTGGCGCCTGTGAAAGGGGCTGCGCCCGAGATTTTTGTGCCTCCGGCGGGGATATTTTCAGCCAGGTGAAGGATCAAGAGCTTTTTACCATGCGCCGGGCAAGTTTCAGGGCTTCGATCAGGCTGGAGGGGGTGGCGATGCCTTTCCCCGCGATGTCCAGTGCTGTTCCGTGGTCGGGTGAGGTGCGGATGAAAGGCAAGCCAAGGGTGACATTCACGCCCCGGTCGAAATCCAGCGTCTTGATCGGGATCAGAGCCTGATCATGATACATGGCGATGGCGGCGTCATAGCGGGTGCGGGCAGCGGCGTGAAACAGAGTATCCGCAGGATGGGGGCCGGTGATGGTTGCGCCCTCTGGGTTCAGATCAGCCAGCATCGGAGCAATCCAGTCGAGTTCCTCTGTGCCCATCTTGCCGCCTTCACCTGCATGTGGGTTCAGACCTGCAACTGCGATGCGGGGATGTGTGAGCCCGAACTGATCACGCAAACCGCGTACAGTGATTTCAATCGTCTCGCGCAGAAGATCAGGGGTAAGTGCCGCGGGAACCTGTGACAATGGAATGTGAATTGTCGCGGGAACGACGCGCAACCTCTCGCTGGCCAGCATCATGACAACCCGACGGGTTCCGGAAAGGGCTGCCAGAAACTCGGTATGGCCAGGAAAGGTGAAGCCTGCGCCGTCGATCAGGGCTTTCTTGTTGATCGGTGCAGTGCAAAGCGCTGCGGCCTCACCGGTCTGTACCAGTTCGGCGCCGGTTTCGATGGCATCAACCACCGACGGCGCGTTGGCCGGGTTTGGCTGGCCGAATACGTTAGGGGCGGGAAAGTCCATCTGAAGAACGGGCAGGGCCCGATCACAGATTTCAGCGACCTGACTGGGATGTTCGATTTTGGCAACCGGAGTGCCTGCGGGCAGGTGGCTGGCGTCCCCGATATAGAAAAACGGGCAGGCATCGCGCAGTTCAGCCCACGCCTTGGCCGCGATTTCCGGGCCGATACCGGCCGGTTCGCCGCAGCTGAGCGCGACGGTGCGTGTCATTCCTGAGTAATGACAGCGTCAGCCCGCAGCTGTTCCACCAGACTGGCCGCAAAGGCCTGAAGACGTTGCTGCGCCAGCGCATTGGCGACATCGCCCCGAGAGGTGTCTTCGCCCAGATCCCGCGTGCGGTTGCACAGCATCAGGAACACAAGCGTCTGACCATTGTTGCGAGTCAGATTCGCCGATGCTTCGTTCCGGTCCAGCTTGGCCAATTCTACGGCAATATCACCGGGCACCTCGGAAGGCGCGGCTTCGACCCGGTCCAGAACTTCGGCGGGCTGATCCTTGGCAATGCCATAGAGATCATCACAAGTGTCGATTTCTTCTTTCAGCTTCGCGGCCCGCGAAAGGGTTTCGGCGCTGCGCCCGCCTGGCAGGTAATAGGCGGCATAATCCAACTTTGAAATGCGCGGAGCGCCGGTTGCGACTTCGCGCAAGCCACGCATCTGAAACAGGGCAACAGCGTTCGGCAAGGTGATCGGGTCGGTAATCTCACCGGTCTGAAGCCCCAGGATGACAGGTTGAAGCGCCGGGGGCAGGTTCGAGATATTCAACCAGTCCAGACGTCCACCCTGACCCCGTGTTGCGGCTGCGGAATACTGAGCCGCGGCGGCAGAAAAAGCGTCTTGCCCTTCCAGCCGCGAGATTTCTTCGGCCAACAGCTCGGTCTGGGCAACCGTTTGCGGGTTTACCGGGATGATGATTTCGGACAGCAGGACCTGCAATCCGCCACCGCCCGTCTGGCCCAGAGCGCGATCGATCTCATCCTCGGTCGGGCGGGCCTGCGACAGATAGCGCGAACTGATATAGTCGCGCCATGCCAGTTGATCGGCGACATAATCCCGGACCGTTTCCGGGTCGACGCCCGAGTCGCCGAGAAGTTTTAGGAATTGTTCGGATGACAATTGTCCGCGCGAGGCGAATTCGTCGATGCCCAGTTGAACGGCCTCGGGCGTCGCTTGCACGCCGGCGTCACGCATGACCTGCCTGCGCAGTTTTTCATCAATCAAGGCATCCCTGACGTCAGCTTCGCTACCACCGGGCAGGCCCAGAACATTCAGGAATTGCAAGCGCTGTTCAAGCTCATACCAGGTGACAATGTCCTGATTGACGCGGATCGCGGGTGAGAACAGGCTTTGCGCGCCGCCCTGAAGAGGCGCGATTGCAAAAACTGCGGCAACTAGTGCCGGTGTGACCGGCTTAAGCCAACCGGAACCGAGAAACCTGGAGAAACCTAATATCAACTGCATGTTCTCTTGTATGTCTTGCCACCGCCTTCAAGGGCGTACCCTGTCAGAGAAAGGGTAAAGCCGAATTCTGTCGAAGGCTCAATAGTGGATGTTGAAGTAAAGCGCCGACTTACGGACATGTTAACCTGAACACATTCGTTCTGGTAGGTCACGCCCAGACCCAGCCGGATCGGTTCCGACTCGGCCAGATCGTAGCGCGCCAGGGCATTTGTCAGCCAGTTCTGATCGACCTGGTAACGCCCGAGCAGCAGAATTTCCGAGATTTCTTCGGTGATGTTTTCCGCCGGGTCCGGTTCCTGCCAGATATAGCTGCCAGACAGGCCGGCATATTCGGATGCCCAAGCGCCGCGCAGCTCGGCTTTGACAAAGCTGAAATCCCCGTCGATCAGACCACGCCCGGCAAGTGACCAGCCATTGGCCGTGCTGATCTGCCCGGCCACCAGCAAATCCGACGATGTGCCCTGCAACCCAGATGTCAGCGTGAAATTCGGATCGGCGTCAGCACGAAACACCTGACCCACGGTCGCCTGAGCCTGCCAGCCACCCGCGCTATACCGAGCCCAGTTCAGGCCAACCACGCCGGTGGCGCTGTTCTCGCGCTGATCTTCAGCCGGGAAACGCGACAGGGACAGAAGGTTGCCCTGATCGAATTCCTGAAAGGTACTTTCATCATTCGGTACATCGGTGTCCGACACATGTGTCCATCCAAACTGTGCGATCGGTTCGAGGAACTGAACTGCCCCCGACTCCTCGCGCCGTGTCATTGGATAACGGAGTGTCAAAGCCGCACGCGGTGTAGATCGGGTCACGTTGTCTGGATAGTTGCTGTCGTGGCGGACGTTGAAAGTGTCAACCGACGCCCCTAGCGTCGTATCGACCCGCAGCCCCGACGCGAACGTCCAGCTGCGCAACCATTCGGCGTCGAAGGTGGCCCGTGCAATATCCCGGCCAACAACATCTGTGTTGCTGGTACGTTCGTGCGCGTGGCCGATGAAAGCCAGCCGAACCTCGCCACCCAGTGTGTTGGGAAAATAGCGTTTTTCATAGTTGAGATCGAAGACGCGGGACGGGATCTCGTCCTGATTTTCGCTGTCCCGCAGTGTTTTGTAATAGATCAGGCTGGTTTTGAACGCGCTGTCGCGCTTGATCCTCTCCAGCGCGATTTCACTGCGCAAACGGTCCAGATCCGGCAAGCCATAGTCGGCCAGGTAGGCATCGTCGGATGTGGTTTCCAGATTGAAGGTCAGACGAAAATCGTTCTTCAGATTGAACCAGCCGGTGGCAAAAAGGTAGCCGCGATCCTGATCGGGTTGCACATCATCCCGTGTATAAGCGCCTTCCACCTGAATGCGTCCGTTCACGAAAGCCTGACGATAGCGGTATCCCAGCGTTGTCGTCTTGGCTGAGACGTAAGGAGTAAGTGTCAGGTCCTTGTGATCGCCAAGTTTAAAGAAATAAGGGACCTGAACTCCAGTGCCCAATTGCGACGTGCTGCGGATCGAAGGAACCAGAAATCCGGTTGCCCTCTCTAGCGTTGGGTCGGGCAAGCGCAGATAGGGAAAGTAGAATACCGGATAATCCAGCACCCGAAGCTGAGCGCCTTCGAAATATAGTTGCCGTTCCAGTTGATCATGCGTGACTTTGCGCGCCCTGATCTGCCACAGAGGCGGCCTGCCGTCGGTGCAGACATGACAAGATGTGGCCGAAACCTTGCTGAATTGCGTATAGCGACCTGCGGTCCGTTTCGCCTGAACCGAGGCGATCTGTACCTGCTGTTCGAACACCATGCGTGCGCCGATCAGCAGTCCGTTCTGAATTCCGCTGTCCAGTTGCCCTGAATCCGCCAGTAGCGTGGTCTGGCCACCCTGATCGATACGAATGGGGCCTTCCAGTATCAGCTCGCCGGTCTCGCGGTCATAAGTGATGCGATGAGCGGACAATTTGGTGTCGCCCTGAAAGGCTTCGACATTGCCTTCTGCCACAAGTTTACGTTCAGGCGTGATGAAAACCTTGTCGGCCACCAGCAAGGCGGGCTCTTGCTGCGCTTGTGTGCCCTGTGGCTGTGGTTGACCTTGAGAGGTCTGTGCTGCAAGTCCCGCCGGGACGGACAAAGCGAGCGCACTGGTAAGCAACACATGAATAATATGCCGCATCAGCCGTCCTCCGCATGCAGAAGCAGACCAAGAGACAACAGAATTGCGGCAAAGGGCGGTGCCCAGGCAGCGATATAGATGGGCAATTGTCCGTTTTCCCCGAGGATTTGCGCAAAATTGCGCACGAAATAGATGGCAAATCCAAGCAGGACGGCTGTCAGGACGGCGATCCCTGTGCCGCCGAACCGAACGTGGCGCATGGTGAACGCGGCCCCGATCAGAACCATCGAGATCAGAAACAAAGGCCGGGCAAGCTGAACTTGCAGCCAGACCTCATATTGTTTGGTCGAAAATCCCGCCTCGCGCAGGTCGCTGATCAACTGGGGCAGGTCATAAACCGAAACCGAATCCTGTTGTCCCAAAGTGTCCATGATCCGCTGTCGGGTCAGCGAGGTCGGCAGCTCCAGACGCTCGTGTACAACTGAATTGGATTCGGGGTTTTGCCCATCCTGCAAGGCCCAGGTTTTTGCCTGATACAGAACCCAGTTCCTATCTTCCAACTCGGCCCGGTTTGCAACGATCTGCTGGGTCGGTTTGCCATCCCGCCCAAAGGTGATGACGGTTACACCGTCCAGCCGCAGCTTGTCTTGGTTCGACGTTGACCGGGCGTGGATAACGGCCTGTCCGTTTTCGGCGGACTGGCGCAGCCACAGGCCCTCGCTGCTGATCGAAAGGGCCGAACTGCCGTTGTTTCGGTATGAATCCGACAGGCGGCGGAACTCTTCGGATGTGGCCGCTGCGATGGGGTTCAACAATGCAACGGCCAGCGCGCCGATGATTAGCGACAACAGGACAGGGGCGACCAAAGCGCGGATGCCCGAGCGGCCAGTTGCACGGGTCACCACAAGTTCTGATGTGCGTGCCAGCCCGACGAACAAGGCGATGGTGGACAGGATAACCAGCAGAGGCAGCATTTCGCTGATGGCGGCTGGTGTATTCAGGAGCGTAAGGTGCAGCAACTGGGCAAATGACAGGTCGAAATCGTCAAAGCGGCGAATCTGTTCGATCAGATCGATGAGAATCATCAGGGTCAGGAAAATACCTCCGATGACCATGAAGCTTTGCAGGAACCGGCGAGCGAAATAACGGTCCAGGATCATAGGCACGACCCCGCAGTGCCTGTAGTGCGAGGGTTCAGGCCGATATCGCGCCTGCGCAATGCTGTGCGCGACGGCGTATGCCTGCCCTCTCGTACCACGTCTTTCTCCCCCGAACCTGCCGGTCATTTTTTCGGGACCTTAATGCAATTGAAAGGCGGGGAAAACTGCTATCTGGTCAACGCGTGCCCTGCGGGCTAGGTCTTGGGGAACAGAATTCGAGGAGAGTACAATGAGCAGTCTGATACCGATCCGTTTTCAGGAGTTTGACCTGGAGGTTATGGCGCAGGCCGGAGGGCGCGTCGCCATCATCATTCCGGATGACGGTAAGATGAGCCCGGCAGCCCGCCGGGCAAACCGTCTGACGAAGGGCGGGTTGGCGCGGCTTGTTGAAAGCGAGAGTTTCAGAAAGTCCAAGACAGGTGATGTCATCTCGATGGCATGGCCCACAGGGATGGCGGCTGAGGCGCTGGATGTTCTGGTTCTGCCACGTCGCCCCGAGGCCGCCGAAGCCCGTAAGGCAGGTGCGGCGCTGGCTAAGCTGGCAGGCGGCAAGGACATGCTGGTGATGGTGGGCAATCAGGCGCGGGCCGAGGATCTGGCACTGGGGATTGTTCTGCGCAGCTATGAATTCGACGCGCATAAAACCAAGGAAAGCCAGAAGGCTGGCACAGTGACAATCAGCCACGCAAAGCCTGTAGAGATCGAGGCAGATTTTGCACCTCTCTATGCAATTGCTGATGGCGTTCGGATGACGCGCGATCTGACCAATGAACCGGCAAATGTTTTGACCACTACCGAATTCGCGGACCGTCTGGTTGAGATGCAGGAGCTGGGTCTTGAGGTCGAAGTGCTGGACGAAGACAAGCTGGCCGAGTTGGGAATGCGCACATTGCTAAGCGTCGGGCAGGGCTCGGACAGCCCTTCGAAAGTGGTGGTGATGCAGTGGAATGGCGGGGCCAAGGACGACGCGCCCCTGGCTTTGGTCGGAAAAGGCGTAGTGTTCGACACGGGTGGTATCTCGCTCAAACCAGCTGCTGGCATGGAAGAGATGACCATGGACATGGGCGGAGCCGGAGTTGTTGCGGGCACCATGCGCGCGCTGGCCAAGCGCAAGGCAAAAGCCAATGTCGTGGGGCTGGTTGGTCTGGTCGAGAATATGCCCTCGGGTAACGCCACCCGTCCGGGTGATGTGGTCAGGTCTATGAAAGGTGATACGGTCGAGATTATCAACACCGACGCCGAGGGCCGCCTGGTTCTGTGTGACGTGATGTGGTACGCGCAGGAACGGTTCAAGCCGGTCGGCATGATCGATCTGGCAACTTTGACCGGTGCGATCATTATCGGGTTGGGCCATGAGAATGCTGGTGTCTTTTCGAACAATGACACATTCTGCGATGCCTTCCTGAAATCAGCCAAGGCCGAGGATGAAGGCGCCTGGCGGATGCCATTGGGCGATGCCTATGACAAGTTGCTGAAATCGCGCATTGCCGACATGAAAAACGTGGGCGGTCGTCCCGCGGGTTCAGTCACCGCCGCGCAATTCCTGCAGCGTTTCGTGAAAGAGGAAACGCCGTGGATTCACCTGGATATTGCGGGCGTCGCCTCGGTGGCCGACGAGACATCTTACGCGCCCAAAGGCGCCACCGGCTGGGGTGTGCGCGCACTGAGCCGGTTTGTGCAGGACAATTTCGAGTAGGCATATGGGCGCTGTCTATTTCTACCACCTGACCCGCCAGCCGCTGGAGCACACCTTGCCTGCGCTGCTTGACAAGGCGCGGCAAGCCGGGTGGCGGATAGCCGTGCGGGGTACTGACACTGCACGGATGGACTGGCTGGATGAAAAACTGTGGCTGGGACCCGAGGACAGGTTCCTGCCCCATGGACGCGCAGGCGGTCCGTATGACGCGGACCAGCCGATCCTGCTGACCACCAGCGCCGTGGCGGGAAATGGCGCGACCTGTATCATGGCTGTGGATGGCGCGGTGGTCGAGGCGGAAGAAGTCGCCGCGCTGGAACGGGTTTGTATCCTGTTCGATGGCAATGACGACATGGCTGTACAACACGCGCGCGGGCAGTGGAAAGCGCTGACGGATGCCGGATGTTCCGCACAATACTGGTCGGAGGAGTCCGGGCGGTGGGAAAAAAAGGCCGAAGCCTGACCGGCCCGCAATTTTCAGGAGATACGACGATGCAGAAGAAGCCTTTGGGCCGTACCGGAATTATGGTGAGTGATCTGTGCCTTGGCACGATGACATTTGGCTCTCAAACATCTGAAAGGGATGCGCACCGGCAGATGGATATGGCGCTGGACGCGGGGATCAACTTTGTCGACGCGGCCGAAATGTACCCGGTGAACCCTGTCGCGAAGGAAACGATCGGGCGCACCGAAGAGATTTTGGGAAACTGGAATGCCGCCAATCCTACCCGCCGGGGTGATTATGTTCTGGCGACCAAGCATTCCGGCGCGGGGCTGTCCTTTGTCCGTGATGGTGCGCCGATCACCGCCCGCACCATACCCGAAGCGATTGAGGGGTCTTTGCGACGATTGCAGACCGGGTACATCGACCTCTATCAGTTCCACTGGCCCAATCGGGGCAGCTATATGTTTCGGCAGAATTGGGATTATGCGCCGTCTGGCGAAAACACAGACGAAGTGCTGAGCAACATGCAGGAATGCCTTGAGGCACTGCAGGCTCAGGTGGACAAGGGCAATATCCGTGCCTTTGGCCTGTCGAATGAAAGCGCTTGGGGAACCGCGCAATGGCTGCTGCTGGCCGAACAGATGGGGGCGCCGCGTGTGGCATCTGTGCAGAACGAATATTCATTGCTATGCCGCCATTTCGACACCGACCTGGGTGAGTTGAGTGTGCATGAAAATGTTGGGCTGATGGCGTTTTCCCCTTTGGCAGCAGGATTTTTAACCGGAAAGTACCAAAACGACTGCGTGCCCGACGGATCGCGTATGTCATTTGTGCCAGAGATGGGCGGCCGGAAATCCGGTCGTGTTTTCGAGGCGGTTGCAGCTTATCTGGACATCGCCGCGCGGCATGGTCTGGATCCGGTGCATATGGCGCTGGCGTGGTGCCGGACGCGCCCTTTCATGATGTCGGCTATCTTCGGGGCCACGACCGTCGCGCAGCTGGATCATATTCTGGCGGGCGTGGATCTTGAGTTACCCAAGGACGTGTTGGCCGAGATCGGCAGGGCGCATCGGGCGCACCCGATGCCGTTTTAGGGGCTCTGCCCCCGTCGCCTTTGGCGACGCCCCCGGGATATTTTTGGCCAGATGAAGGGGGATCCGGTCAGTGATGGGTGGGATGCGCGCGTTCGTGTCTCAGGTCGCGGGCCGATTGACCGTGGGCGGTGCGGAAAGCGCGGGCAAAGCTGGATTGTGAGGCGAAGCCGGTGGCGAGTGCCACATCCATCAATGGCATGTCGGTGTCGGTGACCAGACGGCGGGCCTCGGCCAGGCGCAGTTGCAGATAGTGGTCCTGCGGCGTGGTGTTCAGGCGGAGGCGGAACTGTTGTTGCAGCGTCCGTGGGCTGGTGCCCAGGCGGTCTGCGATAAAGGCCAGCGGCAGGGGATCATCCAGTGACGCCTGCATCATCGAGTTGGCCTTGGCCGTCAGCGCTGTGTGGCGATGTGGCGCGCCTGTGCGGCTTTGCGGTTTTCCGGGGTCCGGAGCGCCATCGTAAAGGAACAGGCCTGCAACGCGCGCGGCGAAACTTGCGCCGTGACGGGCGGCGATGATGTGCAGCATCATTTCTACAGCCGGAATTGCGCCACCCGAAGTCAGGCGGTTGCCGGAAACGGTGAAGCGATCAGTGCGCACATCAACTTCGGGAAACCGGGTGGCAAAATTTTCGAGGTCTTCCCAATGGGTTGTTGCCAGATGGCCATCCAGTAGCCCGGCCTCGGCCAGGAGCCACGGGCCGCCATCAATGCCTGCCATCGTTGCGCCTGTGCCCGCGATGCGCCGCAGACCAGCCAGCAGGCTGGGGGTGGCGTGGCGGGCCAGTTGGAAACCGGCGACCACGATCATCAGGTCGCAGGATTGCAACCGGGCCAGTGGGATACCGGGCACTTGCAACGCACTGGTAAGCACCGCGGGTTCTGGCGTCGCGGTCACATAGTCCCAGTCAAAGGCCGGGCGGTCCGCCAGACGGTTCGCGGCCCGCATCGGGTCCACCGCAGAGGCAAAGCTGAGCGTGTTGCATTCGTCCAGTACAAGCACCGCAGTTTTTAGGGCGCGGTGTTCCGGTTGCAGTATGTTTTTTGCGGATTTCATCAAGTTTGATTCGCATATTGCCAAGTGGGTTTGCCAAAGCTGCGCCAGAGTCGGGTCAGAACGCAAATCGGAATCCGGGGAAAAGCCTGGGGAAAACCCAAGGCAGAACCGGGTATAACTTGGGGAAAACACCATGCCTCTGGAAATGAACCGCGAAGTCTTCATTACCTGTGCCGTAACCGGCTCGGGCGGAACGCAGGACCGCAGTCCGCATGTGCCGCGGTCACCGCGGCAGATCGCCGACAGCGCGATTGCCGCCGCCAAGGCCGGGGCGGCAGTGGTTCACTGCCACGTGCGTGACCCTGAGACCGGCGTGCCAAGCCGCCGGCTGGATCTGTATCGCGAGGTAACGGACCGCATCCGCGACGCTGATGTGGACGTCGTATTGAATCTGACGGCCGGGATGGGCGGCGATATCGTGTTCGGCGGTGTTGAAAACCCGTTTCCAGTGGCCGCGGGCACGGACATGGTCGGAGCATCGGAACGCGTGGCGCATATTGCAGAATGTTTGCCCGAAATTTGCACCCTGGACTGCGGCACAATGAACTTTGCCGAGGCAGATTATGTTATGACGAATACGCCCGGGGCATTGCGCGCCATGGGCAAGATGATGACCGATCTGCGTGTCAAGCCCGAGATCGAAGCCTTTGACACTGGCCACCTGTGGTTTGCAAAGCAACTGGTGAAGGAAGGGATTCTGGCACCCAACGCTCTGGTCCAGCTGTGCATGGGGGTACCGTGGGGCGCGCCGGATGATCTGAATACCTTTATGGCGATGGTGAACAACGTGCCGGATGACTGGACCTTCAGCGCGTTTTCGCTGGGACGGAACGAGATGCCGTTTGTCGCGGCTTCGGTTCTGGCGGGCGGCAATGTGCGCGTTGGGCTTGAGGACAACCTGTGGCTGGATAAGGGCGTAATGGCCGAGAACTGGCAACTGGTGGAACGTGCAGGATCCATCATCGAGAATATGGGCGCGCGCGTGATCGGCCCTGACGAAGTCCGTGCGAAGCTGGGGCTGACCAAGCAGGCACCTGTTGCAAAATAATGGACACGCAGGTTTTTGGGGGCCAGCCCCCAAGCCCCCGGAGTATTTCTAAAAAGATGAAACATGAGCAGCCAGTAGGTGGGGAATCATGAAAACGGCGGCAATTATTGGGGGCGGAGTTATCGGCGGCGGATGGGCTGCGCGGTTCCTGCTCAATGGCTGGGATGTGCGGGTGTTTGACCCTGATCCCGAGGCGGAACGCAAGATTGGCGAGGTGTTGGACAACGCAAGACGGTCCTTGCCGGGGCTGAGTGACGTTCCGT